>CAXTJJ010000019.1:0-24149 GCA_964244155.1 uncultured Spirosoma sp. | reverse complement strand
GATCGACGAGTTGATTCCGGAAATCAGTAAGACTTACAAATTAGCCGATTCGCCAACCATGCGGGCGATTGGCGGGCTGTCGTCGGGAGGAATCTGTGCATTTACCGCAGCCTGGCAACGACCCGATTATTTTCATAAAGTGCTGAGCCATGTAGGCAGTTTTACGAATATTAAAGGCGGTTATGTCTATCCATCACTGATTCGGAAGGCACCAAAGCGAAAAATAAAAGTTTTTTTGCAGGATGGGAGCAATGATCTCGATAATCAGCACGGTAATTGGTGGCTTGGTAATCTGCAAATGGACGCAGCGCTGAAGTTTAGTCAGTATGACTATAAGTTTGTGGGCGGCACCGGCGGGCACAACGGCAAGCATGGCGGTGCTATTTTGCCTGAATCATTGCGCTGGTTGTGGGCCGATATTGTTCGTAAATGATGGCACAGATGCATTGACTGCGTACTTTTGCACTTCCTATGCATTTATTTTATCAGCCTGCTATCGTTTCAGGGGACACCGTTCAACTACTTACCGAAGATGATTCCCGTCATGCCATTAAAACACTCCGGCTGGCTGTTGGTGATCCAATTGCGGTGACTGACGGACACGGAAATCACTACTCAGCCGTTATTCATACGGCTGATACCCGGCGTTGTTCGTTTCGGATAATTGATGTTCAGACAACGCCCTCACGTCCGTTCTCGATCCGAATCTGTGTGGCACCAACCAAGAATCTGGACCGCATCGAATGGTTTGTTGAGAAGGCGGTAGAAGTGGGCATTGAGCGTATCAGCTTCTTTTTCGGACAGCATTCCGAACGGCGTGTTCTGAAACTGGAACGACTGGAGAAGATTGCTGTTTCGGCCATGAAGCAGTCATTACAGGCATATTTACCTACATTAGACGACGCGTTGTCATTTGGTGAATTGCTGAAAACTATATCGGAGAACGAACGGTTTATTGCTCATCTACCGGCTAATGAACCGCCAATACATTTAGGCAAACGAGCAGCCCCAAACGGTCAATACGCTGTGCTGATTGGTCCCGAAGGCGATTTTTCGGATAAGGAAATTCAACAGGCTGTAACGGCTGGTTTTCAGATGGTAACCCTGGGCCCAAATCGTTTACGTACCGAAACGGCTGCACTGTCGGCCTGTCAATTATTGAACTTTATAAACGCATGAAAAAGCTTCTTGCTCTGGCTGTTATTCTTTGCTGTTTCGTCATCACAGCAAAGGCGCAATACGCATATAAAATTGCCAAGCTAAAATACAACGGTGGTGGTGACTGGTATGCCAACAAAACTTCGGTACCCAACCTGATCAAATTTGCGAATGCCAACCTCCGCATGAATATCTTTCCCGAAGAGGATATTGTCGAGCCGGGCAGCCCCGATATTTTTGGGTATCCATTCGTTCACATGACCGGACACGGTAATGTGACATTCAGTGATGGCGATGTGCAGAATCTGCGCCGGTACCTGATGTCGGGAGGATTTTTACATATCGACGATAATTACGGGCTGGATAAGTTTATTCGGCGGGAGATGAAAAAGGTATTTCCTGAACTCAATTTTATTGAGCTACCCTTCAATCACCCGGTATATCAACAGAAATTTAAGTTTGCGAGTGGCCTGCCCAAAGTACATGAACATGATGGTAAAGCACCACAGGGGTTTGGCCTGATCTATCAGGGGCGATTAGTGTGTTTTTATAGCTATGAATGTGATTTGGGTAATGGCTGGGAAGATCAGAGTGTTTATAATGACCCGGAACCGGTGCGTCAGCAGGCTTTACGCATGGGTGCCAATCTATTACAGTACGCGACAACTACAAATTAATTAAAGTATTATTTGAGGAAGGCAAGTTAAACCGCCTTAAATTTCGTTAGTTTTGTAGGAGTATTCTCATGTTATCAGTAATCTTCACCTTTTAATAATCATTATTGTGATTGTACTGGCCGCGTTCATTGGGCATTGGTATCTGTCCCTGTTCTGCCAAACGTTTTTCCTGCACCGTTATTCAGCCCATAAAATGTTCTCGATGAGCAAATTCTGGGAGCGATTTTTCTATGCGCTGACCTACGTATCCCAAGGTTCGTCCTATCTGAGCCCACGCGCATACGCTGTGTTGCATCGCATGCACCACGCGTTCAGCGACACCGAAAAAGATCCTCACTCTCCCCACCATACGAAAAACATTTTTACGATGATGTGGAAGACAAAAGATATTTATAACGCGGTGCTTCACCGCAAACAACCCATCGAGCGCCAGTTTGACCGGAACTATCCTGAATGGAGTTTCATCGAGAAAGTGGGCGATTCGTGGGTATCGCGGGCGGGCTGGGCTGTGCTTTACAGTGTCTTCTATGTCTTCGCGTTCATTTATCTGGATATGCACTGGGCTTTCTTTTTCCTGCTGCCCGTTCACTTTGTCATGGGACCCGTACACGGCGCTATCATTAACTGGAGCGGTCACAAGTATGGTTACTCGAACTTCGATAACCAGGATAAATCAAAAAATTCATTGATTCTGGACGTGGTTATGATGGGCGAATTGTTCCAGAACAACCACCACAAGCGCCCCAATGCGGCTAACTTCGGTGCCAAGTGGTTCGAGTTTGACCCAACGTTCCCGCTCATCGGCATTCTGCACAGATTGCATGTTGTTCGGTTGCGGCCGTCTGCTGAAGCAAAAAAGGCACAGAACGAAGTTGGACATGATCGCCGTGTCGAAGAAGTTCAGGACGAAGTAGAAGCTTAGTTGCTGGCTAATTCATACATAAAAAAAGCTCCGATTATTCGGAGCTTTTTTTTGGAGTAAGGCGGATGGGTCACACTATTTATAATGTGAATAATGGATTAATTGGGCAGTACAAGCTTATAAAAATCACTCGAAGCAAAAAACAGATTCAGCCACAGAGTCACGGAGTACACAGAGATTTAACGGGGCATTGGCTACCTCATTAGACCACTATGTACTCTGTGACGCTGCGGTTAAATCTGTTTTTTGTCAGTGTAAATGTGGAAATTAGCTGAACGTCAGCCGACAGAAAGCCATTATTTACAACAAATGTGTAGCAATATCCTGCCACGACTTCATGCGCCGGAATTGATTGTCTTCCCGGTTATGCAGCGCATCGAAGAGTAAACCTTCGCCCTTGAATGTATGCAGATTACGGGGGAGGTCGTCTATAAGATAATCGGTATTCAGGACGCTTTTATCGCCCAGAAAAATGTAATTGCGCCACGAAATTTCCGGGAAATGTTCGCCTAGCCAATCCCATTTTTCGCGCAACGAGTTTGGAAATTCCTGCGCGGCAGATGCCACAAAAACGTCGTACTTCTGCATTAACTCAGCAATAACTTCTTTGGCACCCTCCATAACGACAATGTCCCGAAAGAAGCCCGGCTCGTAGACGCGTTCTGATATGGCTTTATATTCATGCTCGTCAAACAGTTCATGGAATGACTTCTCTTTGAGTTCGTCGAGGGTGTACCGAGGCATATCGCCTTCCAGATACAATTGAATAAACTTGGCGTGTGTGTCGGCCATGACATCATCCATGTCGATGGCAATGCGTTTTTTCATGCTGTCAGAACCGGGATTTCAGCCAGATTGAAAGGATTAAACAAGATTATCGAGTAAAGCTCTTCAGCTAATGCATTTCGGTAATTTGACAATCTTGTTTAATCCTTTCAATCTGGTTAGAATCCCGGTCAAGGTTTAAGGTTTACATCAAAATTTTCTAAATAATCGGCGACACGGCGGACGAATTGGCCACCCAGTGAACCATCGACAACGCGATGGTCGTAGGAATGGGAGAGGAACATCAACTGTCGGATGCCGATGAAGTCGCCCTGTGGTGTTTCAATGACGGCTGGTTTCTTGACAATGGCACCAAACGCCATAATGGCTACCTGTGGCTGTACAATAATGGGCGTTCCCATCAGGTTGCCAAACGTGCCGATGTTCGAGATCGTGTAGGTTCCACCTGCCAGATCATCGGCAGTGAGTTTATTTTCGCGGGCCCGTTTGGTTAAGTCATTTACTTTTTTTGTCAGGCCGATGAGGTTATACTGGTCGGCATTATGAATCACCGGTACAATCAGATTGCCGCTCGGTAACGCAACCGCCATCCCGATGTTAATTGATTTTTTTACCAGAATTGTATCGCCTTCAACCGAGACATTGATCATCGGGAAGTCTTTGATCGCTTTAACGATGGCTTCGACTAGGATTGGCGTATAGGTCAGGTTTTCGCCGGTCTGTTGCTTAAACTGATCTTTGATCTGGGTCCGCCATTGCACGAGGGGAGTTAAATCAGCCTCAACGAACGAACTCACATGCGGGGCAATCTGCTTTGATTCCACCATACGCTGCGCAATCATTTTCCGCATCCGATCCATCTGGATAATACCCGTCTGACCGTTTATGGAGCCATTTACCTGTTTACCCACTTGTGCTGGTGCAGGTTGTACGGATAGAGTTGCTGCTTGTACACCGTTAGCGGCCTTTGCTGACTCGCCAGGATGTGGTTCTTTGCGTTTCGTCGTATCTTCTCTGCCTTCTGCCCGATCAATGACATAAGCAAGAATGTCTTTTTTCGTGACACGATTTTCGGCACCAGATCCTGGTATTCGATCGAGTTCGTCGCGCGAAACGCTTTCCTCTTTAGCAATATTCAGTACCAGAGGAGAATAGAATCGGTTTTCAAATACAGTCGTGTCGCCAGCCAGCGTCGTCGCCGATGTAGCCACCGCTTTCTCAACCGGAGCCGATCGGCTACTCAATGCGGCTATGTTTGATTCGAGTTCATGAGCGGCTGTAAAAATAACCGACTCGTGCAGTTCGGCCTCTTGGGGAGCCGCAACATTCGCTATATCTCCAATACCGACAGGCGTTTGATCTACATTCGCTGATGGTTGGTTGGCGGGCTCATCCGAAGTAGGTTTGGCTGCTTTATCAACGGCTTCTTCGACTTCGATGCGGGCTATGGGCGCGCCTACAGCAACTACATCACCATCGTTTGCCAGAATTTCCTTGAGAATGCCATTATGCGGAGCCGGAACTTCAGTATCCACCTTATCGGTTGCCACTTCCAGCAGCGATTCGTCCGCTTCAATCCGGTCGCCTGGTTGTTTGAGCCAGGCAATAACCGTGCATTCCATTATACTTTCGCCCATTTTGGGCATGACCATGTCAATGAGAGCCATATTCTTTGAGTGAAGAATGAAGAATGAAGAGTGAAAAACAGATCGGTTGTATTCTTAATTTTTTACTCTTCATTCTTCACTAATGTAAAAGTTCTTCCCGCAGCATATTCAGTAAATACATTGTGGTCAGTTGAATGTTTTGATCGCGGTATTGGCCTAATTTGAGGAGCCGTGTAACGGTGCGCTGGTCGGTAGCGCAGGCAATCCAGATAGTACCTACAGGTTTTTCCGGTGTACCGCCACCTGGTCCGGCAATGCCGCTTGTAGCAATGCCAACGCTTGTGCCGAGTGCTCTCCGAACCCCTTCAGCCATCTGTCGGATCGTTTCTTCGCTGACCGCGCCAAACTGTTCCAGCGTTTCAGGCTGAACACCAAGTTGTGCTACTTTCACGCTGTTGTTATAACTCACAACACTCCCCCAGAAGTAAGCCGACGAGCCCGGTACTTTCGTGATTTGAGCTGAAACATAGCCTCCTGTACAACTTTCAGCAACACTAAGGGTTAATTTTTTGTCCGATAATAACTTGCCAACAACGTTTTCAATTTCGTCGTTGTCGAAGCCGTATACACTCTTTTGGATAAGTGGCATCACCTTCGCCACTTGTTCCGCTAGTTCCTGATCCAGTAAGGTGTTATCGTCGCCGGTAGCGGTCAACCGCAGTTTTACGCCACCAAAGCTAGGCAGGTAAGCCAGCTTGATATGCTCGGGCAGGGCATCTTCCCAGGCTTCGATCCGCTCGGCCAGAAAGGATTCACCAATGCCAACCGTCCGTATCATCTTGTGCTTAATGATGGGCGTTTTAAAATGTTCGGTTAGTTTAGGCAGAATCCGGTTCGACATGAGGTGTTTCATCTCGAACGGTACACCGGGTAACGAAACATAAACACGCCCTTCATGCTCGAACCACATGCCGGGGGCGGTGCCCCAGTCGTTTTGCATATAAACGGCGTTGGCAGGTAAGTCAGCCTGCCCCCGGTTAAGGTCGGTCATTTCGCGGCCCCGTTTCTCAAAAAAGCCAGTTACCAACGCCAGGGCAGCCTCATTGCGAACCATCCCGACACCAAAATACATACAGAGTGTCTTCTTCGTGATGTCGTCTTTGGTTGGTCCCAATCCACCGGTTATGATAATAATGTCGGCCCGTTCGTGGGCTTCCCGCAGACTCTGCAATATAGCGTCCTGCTGATCGCCTACAGACGTTTTCCGGACAACACGAATACCAATATTAGTTAGTTCGGTGCCGATCCAGGCGGTATTTGTATCGGTGATTTGACCGAATAATATTTCGTCGCCAATCGTAATCACTTCGGCGCGGACAGTGTTGGTCATTTTACTTGAGTAATGAAAAGAAGAATTGAGTAAGGTGTGACGTTTTTACGACTTGACTGTCAATGTATCACCAAAAAATAGTGAGCATCCACTTTACTTTATCCATTTGGTGCTGTCAAAAGTACGAAAAAACGATTTAGGGCCATTGACCGTTATGGAATGGCAACCTGATTAATTTAATCCTATGATGAAGAAGAAAGTTTTCGCAGCCGCATTGCTGGCTTTATTGAGTAGCCAGCATGGTTTTGCCCAGGATTCGACCAAAACGACAGGTCCGCAACAACAAACGTCGGGTGGTGGTATCTTTGGGAAAGTGCTGAAAGCCGTTACAAGTGCATCGGCAGGTACATCGGGTGGCCTGTCCAGTAGCGACATTGCCACGGGTTTGAAAGAAGCACTCCAAATTGGCATTAGTAAGGGTTCCGACCAGGCGTCGGCAGTAAATGGTTATTTCAAAAATCCATTATTAAAAATCGCATTCCCACCCGAGGCTCAGAAAGTAGCTTCCACGCTCCGCCAGATAGGCTTGAATAAGCAAGTTGATCAGTTTGAATTATCGCTGAACCGAGCGGCTGAAGATGCTGCCAAAAAAGCAAAGCCAGTGTTTATCAAGGCTATTACCTCGATGAGTATCCAGGATGCCGTTGGTATTCTGCGGGGTCAGAATGATGCCGCTACCCAGTACCTTCGTCGAACATCAGGTCAGCAACTGGTGACGGAGTTCACGCCGATTATTGACAGCACGCTAAAGAAAAACAATGCCACAAAGTATTATGCTGATCTGGTTAATACCTACAACAAGGTACCTTTTGTACAGAAAGTAAATCCGGATCTAACGCAGTATGCAACGAATAAAGCAGTCGATGGGCTGTTTATTTTGGTGGCGCAGGAAGAACAGAAAATCCGGGAAAATCCAGCTGCACGGGTTACGGATCTGTTAAAGAAGGTATTTAGTAAGCAGTAGTTGCTTCATCCGCTGTTGGGTGGTTCTGCATTTGAAAGAACCACCCAACAACGGATGAAGCCAGCTTACTTTAACCGTGGCTGATATATACTTGAGTTACCCCTCCACCCAACGGAGCAGGTCAGGTGTACGGGCGGTACTGCCGATGAGGGGTTCGGTCCGGCCGGTGATGCGCACGGCCAGCCGGTCATTAAAGTAGGGTTCCAGACGGTCGATGTACCGGATGTGGACCAGCTCAGACCGATTAAGCCGAAAGAAGCGAGTGGGGTCAAGTTGCTCCTCTAATTCATTCAGGCTGCCATTCAGAGGATATTTGTGCCCCTTTGCATCATAAGCGAATACAATCCCCTCGTCGGCCTGCATATATGTAATCTCGTTAACGTCGAGCAGGTGAATACCCTGACGCAGTTTGACCGCGAAGCGTTGGCGATAACTGGTTTGTTCGGGACGGAGCGCATCGCGTAGTTGGTTCAACACCGTTTCGGTTAACGTGGGCACAGGTACGGTTAGCGACGTTCGCAGCAACGAATATTTGTCCAGGGCCTGTTGTAACTGATGCTCGGTAAACGGCTTGAGCAGATAAGCAATACCATTCCCCTGAAAAGCCCGCAGTAAAAACTGGTCATAGGCTGTAGTAAAAATAATCGGGCAGCTCACTCGTATCCGATCAAACAGAGCAAACACATTCCCATCAAGGAGTTCAATATCAGAAAAAAGCAAGTCGGGGGCGGGGTTGGCCGATAACCAGTTGGTGGCTTCCTGAACGCTGGGCAGGGTGGTCAGAATACGGGCATCGGGTACTAGACGCGTCAGTAAATCGACGAGCTGGCGGGCGGCAATGGCTTCGTCTTCAAGTAGAACAATGGTCACGGGCAGGGCGGCTATGGACTGACAATAAACGGATTATTCGATTCAATAACGGCGGGCCGCAAGATAGGCAAGCTCACGACAAACTCGGTTGCTGTCGGCTGCACGAGCACCGCCTTGTCTGATAACAGTTGGTAGCGGGCCTGTAAATTTCGCAGCCCGGTGCCCGTGGAATCGACCGGGGTAAGTTTAGACCGTAATTCATTCCGCACCACGGCCGTTTCATCCGTAATCGTCAATTCGATTAGTAGTGGATCGGTTTCGCTGCTCTGGTTGTGCTTCACGGCATTTTCGACCAGCGTTTGCAGGCTACCCGGCAGCACCAGCACCGCCAGCGTATCGGCGATTTTTACCGTTGTTACTATTTCGTAAGCCCGCCCAAAGCGTTGCCGGATCAGGTAAGCATAATCGTTGAGGAAGACCAGTTCGTCGGCCAGCGGCACAACGTCTTCATCCTTGTTCCGAATGAGGTAGCGATACAGTGCCGAAAATCGATGTAAGTAGGCACTGGCCTGTTCGGGACTGCGTTCGATGAGCGCCCCCAGCACGTTCAGGTTGTTGAACAGAAAGTGCGGGTCGATCTGGGCTTTGAGGTGTCGCAACTCAGCTTCGGCACGTTCTTTTTCGGTACGTACCAGCCGTTGCTGTGTCTCAAAAAACTGTTTTCCAGTCAGGACGGATGCCAGAACGCTCGCCTGGGGAGCGATATTCACTAAACTGGTTATGATACTGAACCATCGGAACGGTTGATCCTGATAATGAAGTAACCAAAGGCCCATCCGATCAAGGGTGGCAAAAACCAACAATGAGCCGAACAGCGAAATAAACAACAACCCGTACCGGCGGGTGAACAGAAAAGCTGGAAACAGAACATATACCATTAATATGGCCAATCCTGAGTGAGTCAGTACATCGAAGGCCCAACTGATTGCAATAAACCACCAGGGACGATCCAGATTACCGGCTACCATAAATGGGAAGGCTAACACCCACAAGAGTGCCATCAACGTCCAGTCGGAGCGGGTTGGTTTGCGAAAGGATTGCTGACTGGTTTTCATCATTTGGGCTGGTTAAGACCATCAAAACAAAATGGATTTGCGCTTTCTTCCTGCTGTTTCTTGAAGCCGAGGTTATACCGCACACTGAAACCTACCCGGCGCGTATCGCCCCGGCGCGAACCCTCCGCCATGACGCTGCCCTGATTCAGCACAAACGTGTTGCGGTTGGTATACAGCATATCAGAGAGTGAGAGTGTAACCATCAGTCGGCTATTCAGAAATTTGCGGTTGATACTCATATCGACCGTACCAAAGTTGCCGAGTTCATAAAACTGCCGCTGCCCGTGAATCGACCAGAAACCGTTAACCTGAAGGGTAGATCGGCTGTCGAGGTCAAGCTGGTGGTAGGTCAGCAACGTCCACGAGCCCCGATTAAAGGTGAGCGGCTGGTTCTCGTACTGCCCACTATACTGGTTGTAATTATACTGCCCGATCACGACGAAGAAATAGCGGCCACCAGGCGGAATACCGAGCAGCATACGAAAGTATGTTTCCCGGTTCTGGCCGAGGTTATCGGTTGTCCGGTAAGCCAGGCTGGTATTGGCGGGGTTCTGGTACAGCACACTGGAAAAAAGTTGCTGTGTATAGTTTTGCCCTACAGACAGAATTGGCAGATTAGCCACACTTAGGTTAATTTCTGCATTCTGGGTAAACTGGGGTTGTAGAGCCGGATTACCCGTATCATACAGATACTGATCCACATACCGAATGGCGGGATTTAGTTGATCATAACTGGGCCGGGCAATAGACCGACGATAAATGAGCGATGCCTGAACGGGGAAATTCGCAATGGACACCACCGGCCGACTCAGGTAAAGATAGGGAAAGAAATCGGTGCGCCGGACCCGAAAGGTGGTATCGGTCGGGACACGCTGGTGGCCGTCCATGTTCGTATTTTCGACACGAAGGCCGGTTTTTAGGGTGAACTTACCAAATGCTTTAGCTGCCTGTAGATACCCGCTGTAGATTCCATCGGTATAGTCGAACGTATTGGTTCGGGACAGATCGGGTTGGTGCACTGCCTGAAGAATATTGACGTAACTGGTCTTGCTGGCCAGCCATTGGCTGCTGGTTTTCAAGCCCGCTTCGAGGGTGAGTTTATGCGGCAGTTTCTGAATCCAGTCTAGCTTGGCGGTGGTCAGATGCCGCCCGGTCAGGAGGGTGCCCTCACTAACCAGCGTGGGGTTAAGCGGGAGTTGAAACTGGGTTTGGTACGCTTGGTCCGTGCGATTGCCGAAGTAGCTGTATGAAAAGTCGGCGGTGATCTCCGACCCCAGTGAATCGAGTTTGTAGCGACTGGATAACCCCTGTGTTATCGAGCCATTGTGGCCATTATTCTGAAGCGTATTCAAATTTTCAACCAGTGGCTGATTACCCTCCGTCGCCCGAATTTGGGTAGTATTATCGGCAAAACTGTTTGTAAATCCATAAGTTACCCGTCCGTCAAAATTCAATTCCCACCGTCGATTCAACTGGTAGCCGAGCCCATAGCCCGCAAATAGCGCATCGCCCGGTGTGCGGGTATAAGCTTCCTGGCTGATGGTCTGGTTGCCGGGCAACTGGCGCGAACTGGTGAGCAGATCGTAATTATTTCGTCGGCTGTAGTTCAGATTCAGGTAAGTTGATCGGCTTCCATTGCCATCGTTCAGGCTGAAGCCGACGCCCTGATTACCAAGGCGGCCCTGGTTCATATTGGCCGTTACGCTGCCCGTCCGACCCAATTTGACGCCTTTTTTCAGAACGATGTTCACGGCTCCACCAGCACTCGACGCATCATACCGGGCAGAAGGCGTCCGCATCACTTCAATCCGTTCAACGCTGTTAGGCGGAAGGCTTCGGAGCAGGGTAGCTACATCTTCAGCGCTCATGCGTTGCTCCCGGCCATTAATGTAAATGGTGGCAGGCACTGCACTATTCAGGTAAACATTGCCATCCTGGTCCAGAAACAGACCGGGTGTCTTTGTGAGCAGTTCGAAGGCGTTGGTGCTGCTGTTGGCCAGCAGCTCGGGGTTGATAATGGTCTTATCGTCCTCCTGTTGCATGAGAGCTTTGCGGGCCGAGATCGTTACGGTCGCTAACGTTTTGGCGTCGGCTTCGAGCGTAAACCGGAAAGTGGATTGGGCTTTCGTGGGCCGGATTCCCTGCGTAACCGGTTTTTTCCCCAGGGCGGTCACGTTCAATTCATAAGGCATATCGGGCCGAAGATTCAGTTGGGCCACACCCGCCGTATCGCTAATGGTGGCGACCTGGCTGGTAGAGTCCGTCCAGAGCCTGAGTCGCACTGCTGCACCAAAAACGGGTTGTTGTCGGGTATCGGTCAGAACGATCCGCACATGGCTCGACCCGACAAGCGATGTGGAGCTTGGTAGCGTTGATTGTGCAAGTGAAGCAAAAGACAAAAGCGAAAGGACGATGAAGAAGAATCGCATAGCGATGGATCGTTTTTGTTGAACGATCCAAACTTATCTCTCATTGCGAAGCCGCTCTTTCCTGTTTTGTCTAATCAGGTGAAATTTCTGATGAATAGGGTAAAAGCAACCTTTAATGGTTTATAGCAGCCCAGATTAAGACATTAATGACGAATTGACTGCGCTATGGGTACTAACCCATAAACGAGTCGTTGTTAATATACTCAAGCTTGTTATTCCAGACCAAAGCAATCTGCATGGCTCGTTGCCGTACCTCATCGACAGCCTGGCCTGTGAAATTTTCGGAAAGGGTAGCTGAAAACAATTGTAGCCATCGTTCAAAATGGTCGATGGTCAGAGTATGTTGCTGATTGACAATTAAGTGCGGACGGAAGGGATGGCCGTCGTAGGCGTTGTTACCGAGAATAAGTGATTCCCAGAAAGCGTACATTTTAGGCAGGTGTTTTGACCAGTCGACGTGGGCCACATCCGTAAAAATGGGACCAATAAATGAGTCTGCCTGTACTTTTTCGTAAAATGAATCCACCAGAAATCGAACAGCTTCCGGCGAATCCAGCGTTCTTTTAGACATTATTAAATTATTTAGTGGAAGCGGGGCTTTCCGATTACCCGATGATGGCTAAAACTGGAACGCAGATGACACAGATTGAACGGATTATCACGGATAAACCCAATGACCAGCTGTTGTTGAAGTAAAAATCCGTTCAATCTGTGTCATCCGCGTTCCAGTTTTTTATAAGCGGCCCCTTTTGGTAAAAGAACCCCGGCTTAGCTAGAAAACGTTTCCTCATAGGTGGCTGCGTTAAAACCTATCGCAACAATTCGGCCATCGGCTTCAATGAGCGGACGACGAATAACGGATGGTTTCTCGATCATCAGGGCAATGGCTCCCTCGGCGTCGGCGGGTTTTTCGGCGTCCGGAAGTTTCTTCCAGGTTAATCCAGCGCGGTTTACTAATTCCTGCCAGGGCTTTTGCGCTAACCAGTTGGCAATTGTTTTTTTGTCGATGCCCTGTTTTTTATAATCGTGAAATTGGTAGTCTACAGCATGAGCGGCCAACCAGACACGGGCTTTTTTTACTGTGTCGCAGTTGGGAATGGCAAATAAGGTGTACATGATGGGTATTATTTTAAGACGAAAGTACCTAAAATGTACGTTGCAGCCGCAGTCGACGCCGATGTTTGTTGACCATCAAGTCGTGGGTTTCCGCCTGCGCTACGTATTTTTGTATCTATGAAAAAATCAGACATTCATTTTTCGGTTGAACTCGACAACCAGAATATCCCCGAAAAAATATATTGGGAAGCCACCGATAACCCAAACGAAGGGCTGAGTGATACGCGGGCTATTGCCATTTCACTTTGGGATCATTACCACAACAGTACCCTGAAAATCGACCTTTGGACGAAGGATATGGAAGTAGTGGATATGAAACGGTTTATGATTGAGATCATGAGCGGTATTGCCGATACGGCCCTGAGCGCAACCGGCGATCAGCGTATGGCCGATGATATCGAAAAAACGTGTCAGGTGTTAAGCAAGCGGCTGGAAGAGGAAATCAAACAGCAGAAACAGCAACAGCAGTAGCTGATACCGGCCAGGCAAGTTTGGTCGTTAATTTGCTATGACGTACCTCGTACGACTATCCTTATTTTATGAAAAAGATACTTTTGCTACTTCTGGTAGCCAACATTACGCTCGCGCAAAAGTCTGGCGGTATTCTATTCAAAACGACGCCAATCGGTAGTGTATTTCAGGAGGCAAAACGGGCTGGCAAGCCGGTATTCGTCGAAATTTATTCGCCTACCTGCCATACTTGTCAGAGTTTTATGCCAACACTGGCCGACAGCCGGGTGGGGAAATTCTATAACGCCAAGTTCCTGAGTACGAAGCTAGATATAGGGGAGCCAGCTACTCGGACGTTTTTAGAGAGCCGTCATCTGTTTGTTCCTTCATTACCCTTATTTCTGTATTTCGATCCGCAACAGAATCTGGTTCACTTCGCCATGAGTAACAACACGACTGATGAAGTGATCCGGCATGGGACCAACGCCCTTGATCCACAAGCGCGTAGCCAGAATATGAAAGCCCGTTATCAGCAGGGTGAGCGCTCGGCCAATTTCCTCATTGATTATGCCATGTATAGTCGCGTCATTAAGGATACAGTTGCTAACATGGCGGCTATGAACGAGTATGCCCGGCAGCAATCAGCGGCAACGTTGGCTAATCAGACAAACTGGCTGGCGCTACAGAAACTCGTGCTGGACTTTGAAAACCCTATGTTTCAGTATATGCTTGGTCATTTGGATACCTATCGGAAAGCGTATGGTGCAGAGCCTGTTCTGCAGGTAGCCGAAAATATCCTTATGTCGTCACTCTTCAGCGGTCGGGGCGCGCAATATCCGATTTCTAAAATTTTAGAGGTACGGCAGGGTCTAACTAAAATTGGTATTGATCCCAAAGTGGCGGCCAACCGGACACTACTGCCCGAAGTGAATGCCTACTTTCGTGCCCATCAAACGGCAAAAGCTGTCGAACGGATGGATAACCAGGTCAATTCCAATCAACTGACTGTGCCGGAGTATATGTACATTTCACGGCTTTTCAACCGGTCGAGCCCCGATGCAGTAGATGCGCCAACAGTAGTGAAGTGGGTTAATAAAGGCCTTGCGTTGAAGCCAGGTCAGAAAGAACAAGCCGATCTATATTACGAAATGGCTGAAGCCTATCGCCGGGCGGGTAAAAGTGCCGATGCTCAGAAAGCCGCTCAGAAGTCGATGGAACTATCGCAGGCCAGCCATCTGGATACCCGTCGGAATGTAGAGCAATTGGGAAAACTGAAATAAGTATACTGTGTTCGGTTTACGGTTGGCTGGCGCAAGATTGGGCTGGCGCCAGCCACCGAATACCAAAAACCGTAAACCCTATTTTTGATATACCGGCCGTGTAAAGGGTGGCTGGAGTAGAATATGGAATGAATTCTCGTCGCCGAGCGAGACGGCCCGCCGGAGGTCATTTTCGGCCTGAGGCAACTGACGCACCTGAATACGGGCCAGCGCTCTCCAGCGATACGCATCAGGTTTTTCATCACGAAAATGCCAGACAGCTTTATCGAATTCACGAAAAGCCTGTTGATAATCGGCCGTATAGTAATAGGCCATACCCCGGTCTAAATAACACTCAGCCAGCGTATTATCCCGATTGATAGCCTGCGTTAAATCGTAAATAGCTGAGAAGTGATTCTCCTGTACAAGTTGGCATTTGCCTCTGTATGCATAAGCAATAGCTGATTTTGGGTATTGCCGAACAGCATCATCAAAATAGTGATGGGCTTCTATGAAATTTCGGTTCTTAATCAGTTCAATACCTTTTTGGAATCGTTTTCGGTCTTTGTCAGACGGGGTATCATGGTCCACCAGAAAGAACCGGAGGGTCAGATAGATTCCGAAAAGAAGACTTAGCAGTACAACTTCCATAACCAGATCTGGTTTTTTCCTAACCTTACGAATATAAACTTTTTAGGCTGCACTGACAAACAATACACTCAGATTAGTTCTGCCTGAACAGCCTTTGATAAACTCTTTCTGACCAGTTCATAGGAGTGATCTATCCATGCCTGAACATCACTTGCCCGAACACGGCCATCAATGGTTATTGTGTTCCAATGGGTCTTATTCATGTGGTAACCGGGTGTTACAGCGTTATGTTCTTCTCGAAGTTGAACAGCCAGCTCCGGATCACATTTTAAGTTAATCGTCGTTGGTTGACTTTCGGTCGATAACAGGGCAAACATCTTGCCACCTACTTTAAAAACCAGCGCATCGCCCCCAAACGGGAACGATTCAGTTGCATAAGGCTTGCCAATGCAATAGTCGCGCAGTGTTTCAGTATTCATCGGGTACAGTGACGAACAGTGTAAATAATAAGCGCAAAAAGAAACATAAGGATCGAAATACGATTGATGCCATGCATCATCCTTAGATTCACACTGGTTGGATGGTTAGGGTCAGGCTTGCGAAACACCCGTAAGAAATAAGCGAAAACGGGCCCAATCTTGAAATAATCAACGAATCTGTTCACAGTATTTTGGTTTACGGTTGGGACTGACGGTTTTTGGTTAATCGTATTTGGTTAGCTGGCGCGAGAATAGGCTGGCTCCAGAAAACCGAATACCGTTAACCAAAAACCGTTAACCAGTATTATTCATTCACTAAGCTTGGCTCGATCCAGCGACTGTCTTCACGAATAAGCTCAATCAACTCATCAACGGCACGGTCGGCAGGAACCGATTTTTTGATCACCTCCTGACCGCGATAAAGTGCAATTTTGTCGCGCCCAATGCCCACGTAGCCATAATCGGCGTCGGCCATTTCTCCCGGACCATTGACGATGCAACCCATTATGCCGATTTTTACCCCTTTCAGGTGATCGGTACGCTGACGGATGCGGGCCGTTGTTTCCTGTAAGTCGAACAGCGTCCGACCACAGGATGGACACGATATATATTCGGTTTTGGTAATGCGCGTACGAGCAGCCTGCAATATGCCAAACGCCAGACTGTTCAGTTGCTTCAATTCTTCAGGAGAATCCGCCACCCCTGCTGGCGGCAGCATTATGCCATCACCCAGGCCGTCAATCAGCAGGCCACCCACGTCTGTCGCGGCAAAAAGCGGCAAATCTACCTGGGGAACGTCTGAGTAAGCTCTCAGTATAACAACTGGCGTCGTAACCGGATTGCCAGACTGTTCCTGGTTCATCAGTTCAACAAATAGCCGACGAAGTTCAGGCATGGCATGTGCGTTGTCGGTCGAAATAACTAACACAGCCGTCGTGTCAGTACGTATAATGTCAATCAACTCATTCGACAAGGTTGCCAAGGACACACGCACAAAGTTAAGCTGATTGTGTAACCGGGCCTGGCCAGCGCGAGCTGCCAAATACGCAGAGGTTGTTAAAATTGGCAACGCATTGGTCTGATCGGCAACAGTTTGCCAGACGCTATAGTCCAGTATCTGTTTCAGGCCGTTGGGCAGCATGAACCGGGCCGGGTGCGAACCGGTATAGATGTAGTCTGCGCCAAGATCGTTCATTCGCCACTTATCGGGTTCGGGCAAATAAAAATGCCCGACTGGATGAAGATCATTGTGTTCTAAAACGGGTGTCTGACTGAAATCAGCGATGACACGCGGCACGTTCTGCCCACCGAAATTCGCTACTTCATGCGTTTTTCGGCGGCTATATTGAAATGGATTGATTGGGTACTTTGTAATGGCCGGGATTGGTTTACTCATGGCGGCCCGGCTTGTATAGCGATCAATCAACGCCCTGGCAACCGGGGCTTCCCGCTCAGGCTCTTCCGTTAGGGATACACGAACCGTATCGCCAATACCATCTTCGAGAAGCGTTCCAATACCCAGTGCTGATTTGATCCGACCGTCTTCGGCTTCGCCCGCTTCGGTCACCCCAAGGTGTAGCGGATAAGGTTTCAATCCGTCTTCGTCCAGCCGTTGTACTAAAAGTCGGTAAGCCTGCACCATCACCTGCGGGTTGCTCGATTTCATCGAGAGGGTAATGTTGTAATAGCTTTCGGCTTCGCAGATGCGCAGAAATTCAAGTGCCGACTCAACCATGCCCACTGGCGTATCGCCATACCGGCTCAGAATCCGGTCGGAGAGGGAGCCGTGGTTGGTACCAATACGCATCGCCGTACCATACTCTTTACAGATACGGATAAGTGGCAAAAACTTGGTTCGAATACGTTCCAGTTCGGCTTCATAAGCCGCGTCGGTAT
The DNA here is from genome assembly GCA_964244155.1 of uncultured Spirosoma sp. Classification (GTDB taxonomy): domain Bacteria; phylum Bacteroidota; class Bacteroidia; order Cytophagales; family Spirosomataceae; genus Spirosoma. Next base: position 6,500 of record CAXTJJ010000019.1, on the reverse strand, counting down.
AATCAATGAATTCAAAGCGTTTGCGATCGGCATAGTTGCCGGGATTAATCCGTACCTTCTCGACAATACGAGCTGCAAGTTCGGCTGCATTGGGCGTAAAGTGTATATCGGCCACCAGGGGCGTTTTATAGCCCTGCGCCCGGAGTTCTTTGCGAATATTCTCCAGATTCTGAGCTTCTTTTACACTCGGTGCTGTAATCCGAACATATTCGCAACCGGCTTCAATCATCCGAATCGTCTGTTCAACAGAGCCCTTCGTATCCATCGTGTCAACTGTTGTCATTGACTGAACACGAATCGGATAATCGGAGCCCATAGGCACATCACCAATCATAACCGTACTGGTCTTGCGTCGGATATAGTGCGTAAGCGAAGGCGTGTACAGAATGGGTGATTCAGGCCGTTCCGGCGAACCGGTACTGGTTGATAAAGAAGGTGAAAGCAACGAATCGAGCATACGGGTATCGGCAAGGCCGTTTGAGCAGGCAAAGGTACAGAAAAGCACTTTCCGGTGGATTGCCTGTTTAGTTGAAAAACGTTATGCTAAACGCAAATGTTCGCTTGATTAATTATTATCTATAAATGATTTTCCGTCTGACAATGAGGTTATTAGCTAATTTTTAATAAACAAATTGGCACACTGGCTCGTTAAAACGGCAAATTGATAGCCTCTGGTTCGATTGTAAGGGATATCGATGCAACCTGGTTTTAAACTCGACATAGTATGAATACGAAATGGATAAGTGCTTTTGCGTTAACCTTATTGATTTGTAGTGGTGCCTATGCACAGGACACAACAGCTCTAAGTAAGAAAGAAATTCGGCAGCAGGAACGTGCTGAACGGAAAGCCCGCGTGAAAGAAGACCTGAAAAATGCCGGTCAAAGTGTTGGTACGGCGGCTACAGAAGTGGGCAAGGGAGCAAAGGAAAAAGCAAAAGTGGCTGATGAAGCCGTAACGAAGGGTGCTAAAAATGTTGGCAGTACAGTAAATAAGGGGTTAGACAAGGCCGAAAACGCTATTGTGACCGAAGCCGATAGAATTAAAGCGAAACGTGATTCGTCAAAAGCCGAAAAAGCCCGGCGCGATACATTATAGTTTCTTTACCGGGCGTAAAAATAAGAGAGCAAACTTTCTTCGACAGGAAAATAGGATGGATACCGGTTGGAAGTCCGGCTGCTCCTGTAATCCTGTCGAATCTCATACAGTTCTCGTCAACCTGATTACGCTTTATTCAAGCTTGGCGCCGACGCTGGCATATTTGCCCCGCCAGTGCTTCCAGCGTTTATGCGACCAAAGCCAGTCGGAAGGATTTCGACGGATCGATGCTTCGAGAATATCCCGGTAGCTTTCCACAATACCACCCAGCGGCAACTGGTCATAAGGTGGTTCGGCAATTACTCGGCATGTTACTTCATAATAACTCCGTCGGACACGAACCATATCGAAAAATATGACTGCCTTTTTCTGTGTCCGGGCCAACCGTTCGGCACCTGGATAAAAAGGTGAGTCCCGGTGTAAAAAATTAGTCCAGTAAGCCTGTTCAGGTACATCTGGAACCTGGTCAGCAATCAGCCCAATAACTCGCGGAATATGTCGGCGAAGGACCATTTGACGGGGCAATAAATTCATTGGCACTAGCACCTGTCCAATGTGCGAGCGGATATGGAGCATCAACTGTTCGAAAAACGGGCTGGTCAGTGGCTTATAAATGCTATCGACCGGAACACCATTTTGTACTAGAACGGCCGGGATCCATTCCCAGTTCGCCTGATGAGAACTCATGCCGATAACTGTTTCGCCCGCTAAAATTCTGTCTCTCAGGAGTTCGATATTCGTAAATCGGACATGTTCCCGAAAGAAGTCTGGTGGTAAACTGGGCTGCTTAATGGTTTCAACAATCAGATCGGACAGGTTTTTATAGAATCCTCGGGCAATCTGGCGAATTTCGGCGGGTGACTTTTCAGGAAAGGAAAGCATTAAATTAGTAATGACAACTTTCCGGCGGTATCGGATAATATGTAGAAGTAGAAAAGACAAAACATCGGAAATGCCATATAATATTGGGAGTGGCAAACGCGACAGGAATCGGAAAAAGATCATTAGATGAATGTAGGGCAAACGTAGGCACAAAGTGCCGTTTACCGGGAAATTAAAAAAATACCAAAATCAGTTGACAGTATCGCTTTTTTGCGTTAATTGTGAACGGATACAAATTTGAGTAATTGGAAAGAAACCAACCAGAGTCTCAGAGAAGCGATTTACTCATTGATCTGCATTATTTGCCTTGTATTGATTACATCTCAGGGCTTATGCGATTCGACCGAGTGCAGCTTGAGGCCCAGGAACATTACCAGAAGCAAAGTTACAGAAATCGTTGCTACGTTCTGACAGCTAACAAAATTGACGTCCTTACAGTGCCTGTGCAGCAGGGGACAACTCATAGGCCCATTCGTGATTTGCGGATAGCTAATGACCAATCCTGGCAACTACATCATTGGCGATGCTTGCAGGCCGCTTATGGGAAAGCACCATTTTTTGAGTACTACGTGCCCGATTTTGAGCCCATTTATCGGAAAAATTGGATATTTTTATTCGATCTGAGTCATGAACTGCTGACAATTTGTCTGAAACTGATGCGTCTGAAGATAAACTTAAGCCTGACAGAATGGTACGATAAAAACCCGCCGGTCGGCCTATTTGACGCACGGTCAAGGTTAAATCCGCGAAATGAGCCGGAAACGTATATATTCCATCAGCCTGTAGATTACCTCCAGAATTTTGGCCAAAAATTTGTACCCAATCTTAGTATAGTAGACCTGTTGTTCTGCCAGGGACCGGCCGCTTCGGACGTGTTACTGGCTGGCCTTCGGGAGTGAACAAATCCTTAAAACTCTTCGTTAGGCCTATAGTACGGTTACCTAAGGAGACCCTAAAACGAATGGAAGCAAAATTCTCAAACCGCGTTAAGGAAGTTATCACGCTGAGTCGGGAAGAAGCCTTGCGCTTAGGCCACGATTACATCGGCACAGAGCACCTGTTGCTGGGTATGATTCGTGAGGGTGAGGGTGTAGCAGTCGGGTTGCTGAAAAAACTTGGCATCTCGCTCGATGAACTCCGGGTTACCATCGAACAGGCAACGAAAGGAACAGCCACCAACAATGTGAAAAATCTGGCGAATATTCCGTTGACACGTCAGTCGGAAAAAACGCTGAAAATCACGTACCTGGAAGCTAAGATCTTTAAAAGCCCGCTCATTGGTACGGAGCACCTTTTACTGTCGATTCTGCGCGATGAAGACAATGTCGCCACGCAGATTCTCAACAAGTTTAATGTTAACTACGAAGTCATTAAAGAGATGCTGGAATATCAATCAACTGGAACGCGCCCCACTATGGCAAGCGACACCGACGATGACGATAATGACCGGGGTATGTTTGGTGGCAGCAGCAGTTCCAGCTCAGGGAAAGATCCCAAAGGGACCGAGAAGTCCCGGACACCAGTGCTGGATAATTTCGGCCGGGATTTAACCAAACTTGCCGAAGTCGGCAAACTCGACCCGATTGTTGGTCGTGAAAAAGAAATTGAACGGGTAGCTCAAATCCTGAGCCGCCGGAAGAAAAATAACCCGATTCTGATTGGTGAACCTGGCGTTGGTAAAACAGCCATCGCTGAAGGTCTTGCCCTGCGCATTGTGCAGAAGAAAGTATCACGGGTGTTATTTGGCAAACGGGTGGTTACGCTTGATCTCGCATCACTCGTAGCGGGTACAAAATACCGGGGTCAGTTTGAAGAGCGTATGAAAGCCGTGATGAACGAGCTTGAAAAATCGCCGGAAGTAATTCTGTTCATTGATGAGTTACACACAATCGTTGGCGCGGGCGGTGCCTCTGGTTCGCTCGATGCATCGAATATGTTCAAACCAGCGTTAGCTCGGGGCGACATTCAATGTATTGGTGCCACAACCCTCGATGAATACCGTCAGTATATTGAGAAAGATGGTGCATTAGCCCGTCGTTTCCAGATGGTTATGGTCGATGCCACATCCATTGACGAGACTATCGAAATTCTGAACAACATCAAGGATAAGTACGAAGAACACCACCACGTTAACTACACCAAAGAAGCCATCGAGGCTGCTGTAAAATTATCGGAACGGTATATCTCCGATCGTTTCCTGCCCGATAAAGCCATTGACGTAATGGACGAAGTGGGTGCTCGCGTACACATCTCGAACATCACGGTTCCTGAAGATATTCTGAAACTCGAAGAGCAGATTGAGAATATTAAAAAGGAAAAGAATCAGGTTGTCAAGAGCCAGAAGTACGAAGAAGCCGCTCAACTCCGTGACAAAGAAAAACGCCTGATCGATCAGCTCGACCGTGCGAAACAAGTCTGGGAAGAAGATACCAAGAAACGTCGCTATACGGTTAACGAAGAAAACGTTGCCGAAGTCGTTGCGATGATGACCGGTATTCCTGTCACGAGCGTGTCGAACGACGAAGGCAAGAAACTTGTCAACATGGGTGACGAACTGAAAGGTCGCGTTATCGGTCAGCAGTCGGCCATCGACAAACTGGTGAAAGCCATTCAGCGGACACGCGTTGGTCTGAAAGATCCTAAAAAACCAATTGGTTCGTTCATCTTCCTCGGCCCAACGGGTGTTGGGAAAACGGAGCTTGCCAAGGTATTAGCGACCTATCTCTTCGATAAAGACGACGCCCTTGTGCGGATCGACATGTCGGAATACATGGAGAAATTCAGTGTAAGCCGGTTAGTTGGAGCTCCTCCAGGCTATGTTGGTTATGAAGAAGGTGGTCAATTGACCGAGAAAATCCGTCGGAAACCTTACAGTGTTGTCTTGCTGGACGAAATCGAAAAAGCCCACCCGGATGTGTTCAACATTCTGTTACAGGTGCTTGACGATGGTATCCTTACAGATGGCTTGGGTCGCCGGGTAGATTTCCGGAACACGATCATCATCATGACCTCAAACATTGGGGTGCGTGACCTGAAAGATTTCGGTGCGGGTATTGGTTTTGCGACCAAGAAAAGTGCTGAAACCCAGGACGACCTGATGAAGAGCACGATTCAAAGTGCACTTCGGAAAGCATTCTCGCCTGAGTTCCTGAACCGTCTCGACGATGTGATTGTGTTCAACTCGCTGCTACGCGAAGACATTCACAAGATCATCGACCTGATGTTAGGCAAACTGTTAGGCCGCGTTACCAACCTGGGTTACACCGTTGAACTGACTGAGAAGGCGAAAGACTTCCTGGCTGAGAAAGGGTACGATCCACAATATGGTGCACGTCCGTTGAGCCGTGCCATCCAACGCTACCTCGAAGATCCCGTCGCCGAAGAAATTCTGAAAGGTGAACTGAAAGAAGGCGATGTGATTATGGCTGATTACAGTGGTGAAGGTGAAACCCTGACCATTACTGTTAAGAAGCCTGAAGTGGCAGTCGAGTAGAGATCTGAATGTTTAGATATAGTAAAAAAGGCCTGACTCTCACGAGTCAGGCCTTTTTTGTAGCGCGGACATCTTGTCCGTGTAGCCTATAAGTAGTTTGTTTTAGCTTTGCGGAGAAGATGTCCGCGCTACTTAAATACTTTTCTGTTTAACCTGGTCAATGTAATATTGCGATGTCCGCATGGCGCTGGCCAGAATAGTCCAGGTTACGTTTTTGTCACCTTGAGAAACGAACGGAGCCGCATCGACTACGAATAGGTTCTTGACATCGTGCGCTTGCTGATATTGGTTCAAAGCTGACTTTTGCGGGTCGTTACCCATACGAACGGTACCTACTTCGTGAATGATTCGGCCGGGAGCCGCTAATCCATAACCATGTGCCGTGTTGGGTCCAGGTTTTGGCCCAAGCGCAATGCCGCCCATAGCATGAATTATTTCCTCGAATGTATCCTGCATATGCTTCGCCTGCTTCACTTCATAATCAGACCATTTGTAGTGAAAGCGTAGGGTTGGGATACCATATTTATCGACGCCGTTCGGGTCAATTTCGCAGTAATTGGTTTCGAGAGGCACCGGCTCTCCACGGCCCGCCATGCTGACGTAGGCACCATAAAAGCGCCGATAATCATCTTTTAGGCTGGCTCCGTAGCCGCCACCGGGTTTCATTTTCCCATCGCGGCCGGGTATGACGCTATTCAAGGCTTCAATGCCGCCACCATAGCCATAGCCGGGCATACCCATACCCCCACCATATTCGATATGGTACCCTCTGGGGAAGTCTAATTTTTTATTATCAAGCCACCAGGGGGTGAATACATGCATTCCGCCCACGCCATCTTCGTTATATCGTTTGCGGTCCATCAGAGCCGGTATGAAGCCCGAACGACTGGCACCTGTCGAATCATTGAGGTACTTGCCGACCACGCCACTACTGTTGGCCAACCCATTTGGGAAGCGGGACGATTTGGAGTTCAGGAGAATTCGGGCCGATTCGCAGGTACTGGCTCCCAGCATAACGGCTTTGGCCCG
>CAXTJJ010000018.1:0-24741 GCA_964244155.1 uncultured Spirosoma sp. | reverse complement strand
GACAGCGACAGAACGACAGCAACGTAAAGACCGGGAATGAAGAAAAAGATGAACGCAATACCAATAATAATGGAGTTCAGAATCGTGATGATAATGGCCCGGCCAATCATTGGTTGTACCTCGGTCCAGACATCGGTCACGCTGATTAAGTTGCTCTTTGTCCGGTCGTACACCTTCATGTGGGCATAGGTCGTCAGAATAACGGCCACGTTTGCCAGAATGCCGAAAAACATAGCTAACCAGAATGAGGGCGATATAAACTGGCCCATTAATTGAAAAACGGCCATTGGGTCATTTTTGTCGGGGTTGGCGTCACCCATCAATTGAAGCATATTGGACTGCATCACGCCAGTGGCAATACCTGCCACCAAAGCTACGGGCCCCACAATGTAAATCAGGGCCATGCCCAGACTACGCATATTCTGGATGATATACTGGAAAGTGGCGTTGATCTTATTGCCGAAATCGCGCTGTTCGAAGAGTTGAATCATGGCTGTTTGGTACGGTTTAGGGATATAGGATATAGAACAAAATACCAGACAATGAAAGCGGCTGACGTCAGAATGATACTTCCGCTAACGACGGGTGATAGGGTTAGTCGCGTAATGAAGCTTTCCAGAAAACCCGCCGTAATAAAAATAGGCACGAGTCCAATGGCAATCTTTAGTCCCTGTTTAATGCCGCGTTTGAATGACTCCAGCCGCGAGTAAGTGCCCGGAAATAACAGGCTGTTGCCAACCGTCAGCCCGGCACAACCGGCAATGATGATCGCCGATATTTCGAGCGTACCATGGATCCATATTTTCAGGATCGAGTCGAGGAGTAGCCCACGTTCGTAGAAGAAATATTGAAAAGCACCCAGCATGACGCCGTTATAAAACAACATGGCCATGGTGCCGAAGGACGCAAACAATCCGAATACAAAGGTCCGAAACGCTACATAGATATTATTCAGGGTGATCTGGATAAACATAGAAGCTTGATCCCGACTGTTATACACACCCAGCGGATCGCCTTTCTTAATGTTTTCGAGGGTCATATTTACGTAACCATCACCCAGAATAAGCTGCACAAATGTATTGTCGTGTGCCGCCGACACCCAGCCCAGAAGGCCCGCTGCCAGAAAAATGCCCGCTGAAATGGCCAGCAATCGGTGCGACTGCCGAAACAGCAAGGGAAGTTCATATTTCCAGAACGTAATAAACCGGCTCCGGTCGTCGCGTCGATTCTGCATCAGGCCCCGGTGCGTTTGAGCGGCCAGCCCGTTAAGGTAGCGGGTTACGTTCGAGTTAGGATAGAACGTTTGGGCATACGACAGATCATCGGTCAGTTCCACAAAACGGGCCGTTAGTTCATCAGGGTCGCGCGTTGGATTCTGTTCCATGTCGCGCCACTTGTCCGAATTGCGTTTAACGAAAAGGGCTTCGCGCATAAAATAAGCCGAGGAGCATCGGCTGGTCGTCGTAAAGAGTGTTAAATTGGCTTAAAAATCTGGTTTTAGGAAAGACTTAAGTCGCTTTTATCGTAAATATTTTGACCTCAAAGCCATACTTCCGACTTTTGGCTATTGACCGCTTAAGCGACCTCGTTTTTATTCATACGCATGTCTGTTACGATCCGCACCTCCCAAAACGTTTTACTAGAGTACGAACCAGCCAGCATTGGCGACCGGATTTTAGCGGCTATGCTGGATTATCTGGTCATTTTTGGCTGGACATTACTCGTGTTCGGAATACCCGCCAGGCTGAACGTAACACCGAGCACGTTTTATGTGTTTGTTGTAGCCTTTCCGATTGTCGTTTATGACCTACTCTCCGAATGGCTATTAAACGGCCGTAGCATTGGGAAAATAGCGTTGGGTATCCGGGTTGTTATGCTCGATGGTTCACCGCCGGGTTTGGGTGCGTATTTACTTCGATGGTTGTTGAGGATTATCGAATCCGTGGCTTTCCTGGGCGGCATCGTGCCCATTATTACCGTTGCGATCAATGGAAAAGGGCAACGCTTGGGCGATATTGCCGCCGGGACGACCGTTGTAAAATTAAAACCAGCCGTTTTGCTGGATGATATACTGATTCGGCCCTTACCCGAAAACTATATCTTGCAGTTTCCCGACCTGCGAATACTGTCGGATCGGGATATTGGTGTTGTTCGTCAGGCACTTCGTCAGGGTGACGAACGAGTACTTAGTCGTACTGCCGATAAAATCAAGCAGGTGACCGGTATTAAAACTGATTTATCAAATCGGCCTTTTCTGGAAACGGTTATCAGCGATTATCAGTTTATAACCATGCAGTAACGTCTGGGTCAGCCTCTGGCTGGCCCGTTAAATTTATCAAGGGCCAGCCTCTGGCTGACCCAGACTCTTATGCTCGACTCCATCAAATCGCTTGCCCGCCAATATGCGGCCGATATTGTTCAGACCCGCCGACACCTCCATGCGCATCCCGAACTGTCTTTTCAGGAACGGAACACGGCTCGCTTTGTCGCCGACCAACTGAAAGCCATTGGCATAACCCCCCAGGAAGGGGTGGCCGACACGGGTTTGGTCGCAATTGTAGAAGGTCGTAACCCTGGCTCAAGAGTTGTCGCTTTACGGGCAGATATGGACGCATTGCCCATTCATGAAGCGAACGATGTACCCTACAAATCGACCGTCGAAGGGGTTATGCACGCTTGTGGGCATGATGCACACACCGCCAGCTTATTAGGCGTTGCCCGCATTCTGCACGTGTTGCGCGATCAGTTCGACGGAACGGTGAAACTGGTTTTCCAGCCGGGCGAAGAGAAAGCACCGGGTGGCGCTTCGCTTATGATCAAAGAAGGCGTTCTTGAAAATCCAACGCCGATCAGCATGATCGGTCAGCACGTAGCACCAAATATTCCGGTGGGTAAAATCGGTTTTCGGGAAGGTATGTACATGGCCAGTACCGATGAACTCTACCTGACCGTGCGCGGCAAAGGGGGCCATGCGGCTATGCCCGATAATCTGGTTGACCCGGTTTTGATTGCCTCACACATCATTGTCGCTCTGCAACAGATTATTAGTCGAAATCGGCCCCCGGCAAGTCCGTCGGTATTGTCGTTTGGTCGATTCATTGCTGATGGCGTGACTAACGTCATTCCAAACGAAGTTACGATTCAGGGCACGTTCCGGTGCATGAATGAAGAATGGCGTGAAGAAGGCAAAAAACGCATGGTTAAACTTGCCGAAGGTATTGCTGAAGCCATGGGCGGCTCCTGCGAATTTACCATCGTGCATGGCTACCCTTTTCTGAAAAATCACCCGGAACTCACCCGGCGTGTGCGGTCGCAGGCCGTCGAATACATGGGCGCCGAAAACGTTGTCGACCTTGATTTATGGATGGCAGGAGAAGACTTTGCCTTCTATTCGCAGGTAGTGGACTCCTGTTTTTATCGACTCGGTACCCGTAACGAAGCGCGGGGAATCATTTCGGGCGTTCACACCCCCACGTTTGATATCGACGAAGCGTCTTTAGAGACTGGCGCGGGGCTGATGAGCTGGCTGGCGGTGCAGGAGCTGAGGTAGTTGATATACACAAGAAATAAGTAACGCCCTGGCTAATCATGATTGGTCAGGGCGTTATTTTATGTTCGACTTGTCTGTAATTGCTCCTCACAGATCAACCTGTTTATACCCCAATAATTAGCTCCGTTCTAAATAGGGCTAGTTGCCAAAAGTGTGTCCTCAAATTTCACAATCCATTCCTTGATTGTTATACATTTGTATTTCCTTATATCGTTCTATTTGAAAGTACTAACTCGCTCTACGCACATGAACAGAAGAGACGCCCTCATGCGGGTAGCCGCGCTGGCTGGCTCAGCCATAGCGTTGCCTGCGCTGGCCGATACGCTCGAAGCGTCAGCTACCCGACGCGCCCTGACGGGCAAACCGCTTTTCTTCACGGCCGATCAGGATGCGACCGTTGCTGAACTGGCCGATACCATTATTCCAACGACGAAAACCCCCGGTGCCAAAGCCGCCAAGGTGAACGAAGTGATTGATATTATCCTGAAAGACTGCTACAAACCCGACGATCAGCAACGCTTTGTGGATGGTCTGACACTGACCAATAAACTGAGTCAGGATGCCTACGGAAAAGCGTTCGTTCAACTTGACCCAACGCAACGTATTGAGATTGTGAAGAAACTGCAAGCCGATGCCAAACAGCAACTGGCTCAGATGAATTCGGCAAAGGCGGCCGCTAAAGTGGAGAACGCTCAGGCCGATTTACAGATGCCTTCTGCCAAGAAGCAATACACGCCATTCTTCATGATTCTGAAAGACCTGACGTTAACGGGTTATTTCACCTCCGAAATCGGCTGTACCCAGGCACTCGAATACGTGGCCGTTCCGGGCCGTTACGACGGTTGTGTTACGCTCAAACCCGGCCAGAAGGCGTGGGCAATTTAATCTGGTCAGTAAGCCAGTAAGTAAAACAGAAGTCAGTAAGTGCTGACGCTCGTATTATTTATCGACTTACCTACTTACTAAAATTATGAATCTCAATATAGACGCAAAAAAAGATATGACCTACGACGCCATTGTCGTTGGGTCAGGTATTTCTGGCGGTTGGGCCGCGAAGGAACTTACCCAGAAAGGGTTGAAAGTACTCATGCTGGAGCGTGGCCGTGATATCAAACACGTAGAAGGATATGTAACCGCCACCAATAATCCCTGGGATTTTCCGCATCGGGGGCGTATTACCACGTTGGCCGCTGAAGAATACTGGGCCAACATGCGTACGGGCTATACCGCCAATGAAGAATGGCGGCACCACTTCGAGAACGATAAAGAAAACCCCTACCTCGAAAAGCGTAAAGTAGACTGGATTCGGGGGTATCACGTGGGGGGGCGGTCGCTGATGTGGGGCCGTCAGAGTTACCGTTGGAATAAAGAAGACTTTATGGCGAATGGCAAGGAAGGCATCGGTGTCGACTGGCCTATCCGGTATGAAGATCTGGCTCCTTGGTATACTTATGTAGAAACCTTTGCAGGCATCTCCGGTAGCAAAGATGGTCTGGACGTATTGCCGGATGGGAACTTCCTGCCACCAATGCAAATGAACTGTCTGGAGAAGGAAGCAAAAAAACGCATTGAAAAAGCATTCCCGGCTCGTCACGTCACTATGGGGCGTACAGCCCATTTGACCGCACCAAAGCAAATTCACTATGATCTCGGACGGGCGGCTTGCCAGTTCCGTAACCAGTGTATGCGCGGGTGCCCATACGGCGCTTATTTCAGCACACAGGCAGCTACTTTACCTGCGGCTATGAAAACGGGTAAATTAACCCTTCGGCCTGATTCGATTGTATCGGAAGTGCTGTACGACGAACAAAAGGGTAAGGCAACCGGCGTTCGGGTCATTGACCAAAACACCAAAGAGGTTCGGGAATATTATGCCCGGATTATCTTCCTGAATGCATCGGCGTTTGCCAGTACGTCTATCCTGATGAACTCGAAGTCACGCCGTTTTCCTAACGGGATGGGCAACGAGTCGGACCAACTTGGCCGGAACATTATGGACCACCATCTGGCGGTTGGGGCAGCGGGTGAGTTCGACGGCATGGAAGATCAATATTATTATGGTCGTCGTGCCAATGGAGTTTATGTACCTCGGTATCGGAACTGGGCTGGCGATAAGCGCGATTACGTTCGCGGCTTTGGCTACCAGGGCGGTGCTGGCCGTGGTGGCTGGAACCGGGGTAACGGTACAGATGGTTTTGGAGCTGACTTCAAAGAAAGCCTGACCACACCTGGCCCGTGGACAATGAGCTTGGGCGGTTTTGGCGAAATGATTGCCGACCCAAACAACCGTATGACTCTCTCGCCCGACCAGAAAGATAAGTGGGGCCTGCCATTGATCGTATTCGATGCCGCCTACGGTGAGAACGAAAAGAAAATGCGGATCGACATGATGAACGATGCCGCCGAAATGCTCGAAGCGGCTGGTCTGAAAAATGTGACCGCCTATAACGACGAGTCGAAGCATCCTGGCATTGGTATTCATGAAATGGGCACTGCTCGCATGGGTCGTGATCCTAAAACGTCGGTGTTGAACGCACACAATCAGCTACATTCGGTTAAGAATGTATTCAACACGGATGGTGCCTGTATGACATCGGCATCGTGTGTGAACCCTTCGCTTACTTACATGGCATTGACGGCGCGCGCAGCCGACTTTGCCGTGAAAGAAATGAAAAAAGGTACTTTATAGGTCGATAAAAGTTAAAAATAAAATCGGGCTGTAGGCAAAATTCGTCTACAGCCCGATTTTATTTTTAGCAAAAACATTAAAAATAAATAAACACTTGTCCATTTAGTTGAGTTATACCATAGACTAAACAGTAAACAGGTCGCAAGACCCAACTCAACGATGAAAAAATTAATGATTATGGGCTGGATGCTGGTAGCTGGCATGGCCCTTAACGCTACGGCGCAGACAACAAATTCAACAACCAACTCAGGTTCAACGGGAACGACGGGTACTACAACCGGTACAACTGGCACCGGCACGATGGGTACTACAGGTACGACGAATGGTACAACAGGAACGTACTCGAACGGTACGAACACGGGCACCAACTCGGGTACGTATCAAACGCAGCCACCGGTTAATTCAAGTCAGCCTACAACCAACGGAACCTACTCAACAGGAACAGGTTCTACCGTGAACACGGGAACAGGTACAACTGTGCCAACCACTACGGGTACTACAGTTCCGCCTACTACGACCAGCGGTTCTTCTACGAATGGTAGCACAACCACATATGGCACAGGTACAGGAACGATGAACTCAGGTTCAACAAATTCGGGTACAGTACCGCCTACAACATCAACGACAACGGACCGTACCAACTCCGGTACAACAGGTAATGGTAGCCGACGCACAAGAAGTAGCTCGTCATCAACGACGACTTCGCCTACGACTACCCCAACGACGTCTACACCACCTAGAAACTAGGCGCGCAGACGTTGAATAAAGTAACGGGGCCATACCTTTGTAAGGTATGGCCCTTATTTTTTATGTCTGAACAAATTCCCCTGATTACTCTGAATAGATTAACCGTCCGGCGAAGTGGCAAGCCGGTGCTTGGCAATCTTTCTTTTCAACTGAAGCCGGGTGAATGCTGGTGCGTAATTGGACCAACGGGTGGTGGGAAAACTACATTTTTGCAGGCGCTAGCGGGTCATTTTCCAGCCCCACCAGGCACATTGACTCGCCGGGTATCAACTGAATTTGTCTCGTTCAAAGAAGAGTCAAGTCGATTCTCTTACAGTGGATACTTTTATCAGCAACGGTATCAGGCAACTATGAGCGATCAGGCCGACGGAAATGATCCCGGTTATACAGCACTTCCATCGCTGCGTGATTTTCTACAGTTCACTGACTCGCCGGAATCGATAGCCCTACTTGAGCGCTTGGGCTTACTTTCGTTGTTAAATCGCTCCTTTATCAAACTCTCCAATGGGCAAACACGTAAGGCACGAATTGGCAAAGCACTTTTGCGACACCCTACTGTTCTGCTTTTAGATAATCCGTTTGTTGGTTTGGATGTCAACTTTCGGGCAGAACTAACGAGCTGGCTTGGCGAATTGACGGACCACGGCCTCTCGCTCGTTTTCGTTGCCGATTTTGATGATATACCGGTGTTTGCAACGCACGTAGCCGAAATTGGCGAAGGACAGCTACTATGGGCAGGCCCTAGAAATGAATACACGCCAAGCCATCAACCCGAATCAGAAGTTGCTGTAATGCCTGTCTTGCAAACTGACCTGCAACAGGCTGATTTCGCTGAAGCGTTTCAACTACAGAATGTCACCGTTCGCTACGGCGATACCGTTATTCTGGACAATCTCAACTGGGTAGTTCGATCCAATGAGCGATGGGCTTTGATAGGACCTAACGGGACTGGTAAATCGGTACTACTCAGTTTGCTATATGGCGACCATCCACAGGCCTATGCAAACAAGGTCAGCGTATTCGGAAACCGGCGTGGTAAATCGGGCGAAAGCATCTGGGATGTAAAACGCCGAATCGGGTTTGTCTCGCCCGAACTGCATCTGTATTTTCCGCAGCATTTATCGGCCCGGCAGGTAGCCCTTACCGGGTTAACCGACACCCTGACACCCCCTGGCCGAGTGTCGCCTGAAACGGAAACGGATTTAACTAATTTACTTGTCTATTTCGGCTTGACCCATACCGAAAGCCGCCCCTTTGGGACTTTATCGGCGGGCGAACAACGATTAGTGCTTCTAATACGTGCTTTTCTCAAAAACGCTCCTGTATTACTACTTGATGAACCATTTCAGGCTATAGACAGTAGGCATGTTGAACTAGCAAGGCACTTGATTGACAGCTTTGTTGACAAAACTATTCTGTTCGTAACCCACAATGCGAAAGAACTTCCTAAGAGTATTAATGAGTTGTTTTTACTGGGAGTTTAAGAGCTAAACCGGTTTTTGTACTGGCTGAATTCTGAATAAAAAATAACAACGTTGGCATGGTTTATGATAACTCTGAAACGATTTTCTGATTATAAAAAGAAATAGTCATTTATTAAATAAGTATAAACTGTTATGTAACATTTTATTTAATTATAAGTGCTATATCGAGTCTATATCCCTAAAAATCAGGCTTGGCATGATATTCGTCTTACCATGGAATGATTGATATTTTTACATGGGAAGACAGTTACTAAATAAATTTATAGGTGATTTAGAGTGGATAATAGTTGGCATTCTGGTAACATCTTCAATTGCAACAGCATATTCGCAAGCCGATACGTGTCAGAATCCAGCTCCGCCTATAATAACAGGTTCGGCGAAGGCTATTTGCCGAAATGAATCTGTTACGCTCACAGCTACAGGCTGCTCAGATACGGTTGTTTGGTCAAATGGTGAGACGGGTAATTCAATCTGTATAAAGCCACAGCAAACAACAAACTATACCGCAATCTGCCGCACTCGACCCGGATGTATCAGTTGTTTTGCTGAGGTTTGGAAAATAACCGTCAACACACCAAATGCGCCTGTTGTTAGCAGTCTGGCAAAAATAACCTGTCCCAATGATGTTGTAACCTTAACGGCAACAAATTGCAGTGGTATCGTTCATTGGACCGACCAAACTATAGGTAAGGGTTGGGTAGGCAAACTACAGCAGACAACCACATTCCAGGCTAGCTGCGAACAGAAAAGCTGCCTGAGCAATCCGTCTGTACCGACAACGGTTCAAATTGCAATTCCCGCCAAACCCATTATCTCGGCTAGTCAAAAGGACATCTGCGCTGGTCAGGCCAGTCAACTGATTGCATCTGGTTGTTTAGGGACTGTTCGCTGGATGGATGGCAACGAAGGGATTATAAGAACTGTAATGCCTTATAAAACAATGGTGTATCGGGCAGTCTGTCAGGTTGGTTCCTGCCGAAGTGATAGCTCGGAATCAGTATCGGTACAGGTTCGAGAAGTCAATAAGAATGTGAATCTGGCAACGACACTCCGCAATGGTTGCCCGTTTCAAACGGCCGACCTGTCGAAAGCGATTGCCGGGGAAGATCCTGCGCTTAGCGATGTTTATCAGTTCAGAATGGGACCATCCCTGACGACAGCCGCTGTTCAGTCGCCGGGAGCCGTACAAGCGGGGACCTATTATATTTTTGGCCGAAACACGAATGGGTGCTATACCGATCCTGTAGCTGTTACGGTGCAAATTACCCCCTGCCAAAATCCTGTTCCTGTCTGTCTGAGTAACCCGGCAACTGTTGCCGTTCGGCTCGACTCAGTTGATTGGGCAAAAGGTTTTGTTTTATTGACTGCTCAATTAGGCGGTTCGGCCAGCTCAGCTAGCTGGCAAAGTGATGGTAGTGGTTTGTTTACGGATACGGGTCTTTCCGCTCGTTATTTGTTGTCAGAAACCGATCGGCAACTCGGTAAAACTGTTTTTACTATAGTAACAACTGATCCTGATGGCAGTGGTCCCTGCGTGAGTGCGTCGGGGCAGCAAGCGGTTATTGCGCCATCCCGTGAACTGATCGGACTGAGTAAAAAAGTAAGCGAACCCATATGGCTGACAGAAGGTAGTACTAGCCTGGTCGAGCTGACCTACCAATTGACAGTGGTTGACCTCGGAACAAATCCATTGAAAAACGTACAACTCACGGACGATCTGGACGCGGCTTTTTCTACTTCGGGGGCATTAATTCGAACGGTGAGTGTTCGGGCTGACAGCAGCCTGATGATTAACGCAGCATACACCGGCAGGGGAGCCGATACAACTTTACTGAGAAATGGAAAGCTGGTGGCTGGTCAGCAAAGCCGTGTCTGGCTGACGGTTCGTCTGGACGTGAGTCGGGCGAGTACGCTGACGTTTAGTAATAAGGCAAGTGCGTTGGGGATGGATGTGAACGGCAACTTTTGCCGAGATCGTTCGACTAACGGTACAGAGTCCGACCCCGATCTGAACGGTAACCCAGGTGATAATAGCGAGCCAACAGTCGTAACGCTTCACTAGCTGCAACCCGAAGACGCAGAAACGATATTTATTCCTGAAGGTTTTTCGCCAAATGGCGATGGTGTCAACGATAAGTTTATAATTCGGAGGTTACCAGTTGATTTAACTGTACAAATTGAAGTCTACAACAGATGGGGACATCTTGTTTATCGGAATACTAATTATAAAAATGATTGGGATGGTACAATCAATCAGGGAATTAGTGTAAATAATATGCAGGAGGGGTTACCCGATGGGACTTATTACTATCAGATTCGGCTCAGTGATGGACGCGAATATGTGCGGTTTCTGACCTTAGCGCGATGACGTTTGACAATGAATGGCAGATGAATTTGCCGAATGAATGTGAGCACACAGGCCGTTAGGCATGGCATGAAGTCACTAATGAATAAGAACTGGATTATATGGATTATTGGAGGATGGCTGTGGCTGAGTTCATTAGCCGCCTGGGCGCAGACAGACTCTTTGTTACAGCAGGCAAATCGGCTGCTTAACTATAAAGCCTATGGTCGTGCTATAGAAGCTTATACAGAGCTTTTGAACGAATATGGCCTTAAACTGACTAGTACACAGAAAGCTACGATACAAAGCCGTCTGGCCTTTGCCTATCAACAAGTAGGTGATAGTCAGAAAGCCGAGCGCTACTACCGTGAAGCTGTAGATACTAATACCGGCGAAAACTTACAGCAAATTCTGCAATTTGCGCAAACACTGGCCAGTAATGGCAAGTTCAGGGAGGCTCAAAAGCAGTATGAGCGATACCTTCAATTAAAAGAGAATCAACCTGAACGAGCAGCCGCTACGGGCCCTTCGCCGGGTATGAGAAAAGAAGCTGTTCGCTATCGGTTAGAGTATCTGGCACTAAACACGCAAGGCGAAGAATTTAGCCCTGCCTTTTATCAGGATGGCCTGGTCTATGTAGCTGGTAAAAAAGGTGGGTCGGCCATCGAGACGACAGGTAGTGGCGGTGGTTCGGGCTATCTGGACCTGTTTTATGTCCCTAACCGAAATAATCTAAAGGTTGGCAGTATCATCAATGCTGATGGAAGCACCAGTAAACCGCCGGTCACTCACGCCAAGACTCAGTTCTCCGTTGGCCAAGATAATTATTCCCGGCCAACGGCCAATGATTCACGTACGGTACCAAATTATTACGAAGGTATTAACATTTCGGAAGGTTTAGGGTATGTTGAGCAACCTGTTGATCCGGCACAGCGCTTTAGTAAAACACTTAATACAAAATATCACGAAGGCCCGGCAACATTTTCCCGGGATGGTCTGCGCATAATTTTCACTCGCAACAACTACAATAACGGCCGAGCCAGCAAGAGCGCTGCTGGAGTTAATAAGCTTAAGTTATATACTGCTGTGCAACAGAATGGTGCCTGGATGAATATTGAGGAGTTGCCTTTCAATAGTGATGAGTATTCTGTTGGCCATCCTACCCTTAGCCGCGATGAGCAGTATCTTTATTTTGCTTCCGATATGCCAGACGGTTTCGGAGGAACAGACCTGTACGTCAGCCAGTACAAGAATGGGCAGTGGAGTCGGCCTGTTAATTTGGGGGGAACAATTAACACCAAAGGCAATGAACTGTTTCCTTTTATAGACGACGCCGGAAATCTGTATTTCTCGTCGGACGGGCGTAAAGGCCTCGGTGCGTTAGATGTATTTTTTGCTAGCCTTTCAACTAATGTGACGGTAAAAACTGTCGAGCATCTCGACGCGCCTATCAACTCCGATCAGGATGACTTCGGCTTTATTACCGATGGTAACCGGCAGGGCGGCTATTTTAGCAGTAACCGTCGTCATGGCAATGACGATATCTACCGCTTTGTTCGCGAGAGTTCATTATTTGGCTGCCGCGACCTGATCATACGTTTATATGATACTAACACCGAGCAACCATTAGACAGTGTAACGGTGCTGATTAAGTCGAAGGGGGAAGGTCGTCCCGACCGTGCACTTGTCAGCGATGCGAACGGTTTCGTACGGATTTGTTTGGAAGGCGAAAATGCCTTTACATTTCAGGCCAGCCGGGATGGGTATATTAACAGCATGGTAGGACTCACCACGGCGGCCCTCACTGATGACCAGCCAAGTCGGCTCGAAATTGGCTTGATCATGCCCACCGTTGCTATGGATACGATTAGTGCCGAAAGTACTATTTCCAGAGGGCCGCTTACCAAGTCACGTGTACAGGGCGTTATTATGGGTGGGCGAGAGCGCAAACCCATAGAAGGTGTGACTGTACGGCTTCGTAACGAGTGCGACCGTACAATACGCGAATACATAACCCGTGCGGATGGTAGATATACCTTTGATGTGGTGGAAGGATGCGACTACACGCTGATTGCGTCCAAACCTGCATTTGGCACCAATACCAACCGGATCAAGCGGTTGCCCAAAAAGGCAAAACCAAAAGAGGTATCAGCTGATTTGCGTATGCTTAGCGTAGGGGATGTGGTTACAATTGACAACATCTATTATGACCTTGACCGATCCAGCCTCCGACCCGATGCTGCCCGCGAACTGGACAAAGTAGTGGCTACGATGCGGAAATATCCCTCATTGATTATCGAAATCCGGTCGCATACTGACAGTCGGGGTGATGCAGAACGGAATAAAACGCTGTCGCAGCAACGTGCCAACGCCGTTGCTGCCTATTTAGTCTCGAAAGGTATCAGTCGCCGACGGATGTCGACATTGGGTATGGGTGAGTCGCAACTGGTGAATAATTGTACCGATGGTGTCATTTGCACCGATGCCGAACATCAACGCAACCGCCGAACGGAATTTAGGGTGGTGGAAATAAAGTAAGAGAATGATATTTTTGTCAGACGCGTTTGCTAGTGAAACGCCCACCCGGTGTACTACTAACTTGTTATCATTCATCATTCATCACCGAAGCGTCGGCCCGGTCATTATTCTTGTTAACGTTTCCTACCAGTAAAATCAATCTCGGGCTACGCATTACTGACAAGCGACCTGACGGCTTCCATAACCTTCAATCGTGCTTTTACCCGATTGCCTGGGGAGATATTCTGGAAGTAATTCCTGCTGATGAATTTGCTTTCACCAGCAGTGGCTTGCCTGTTCCCGGTGATCCTGCCCAAAACCTTTGTACAAAAGCCTATAGGTTGCTGAAAGCGGATGTCGATTTGCCGCTGGTGAAAATGCATTTACATAAAATTGTGCCTATAGGAGCAGGATTAGGGGGCGGGTCTGCCGATGCTGCATTTACGCTAAGGTTGCTGAACGACCAGTTTTCGGTAGGATTAACCAATGCCCAACTGGAAGAGTACGCCCGTTTGCTGGGAAGCGATTGTGCATTTTTTATTCAGAATCGACCAGTATATTGTACCCAAAAAGGCGATGTCTTTTCCGAAATAAAGATTGACCTCCGTGGCTATCATATCTTACTGGTCTACCCCAATCTTGCCATTTCAACGGCTGAAGCCTACGCTGGTATTAATCCTCGGCAAACCAGTATACCCCTGTACGACCAGTTGGTGATGCCTATTGACAGTTGGCGCACAACCATTCATAATGATTTTGAAGACAGCCTGTTTCCTAAATATCCTGTTCTAAACCAGATTAAAGAGCAACTCTATAAAGCTGGAGCCGTTTATGCCAGTATGAGTGGCTCTGGATCAACGGTCTACGGTATTTTTAATGCCCCTGTAGTTATTCCAAACCAATTTTCAGCATACCGCGTTTGGGAAGGGAAGCTATAACTCTGTTATCGTACCAAACCATAAACAGACGACCATAAACTGATTAAATGAGCAATTTGCTAACGAAACGGCGTGAGCCGTTCCGCTTTATGGTGTGGCTGGGAATAGCCAGTAGTGTATCGATATTCACTATGCTGCTGGTAGCTTATGTGGTTCGGCAAACTGGGCCAGGCTGGGCTACAATAAAGCTGCCCAATGTGTTTTTGATTAGCACGGGCGTTATTCTACTAAGCAGCTTTACGCTTAGAAATGCCATCCAGGCGTTTCGGCATGAGCGTTTTACGAGTTATCGCACCAACATGGCTACCACCTTCGGGCTGGGTATTCTGTTCGTCGTACTTCAGGCATGGGGATGGCGGCAGATGATTCGGGCGGGCATCGAACTGGAGGGCAACCCCGCTGGTGGGTTTATTTACATTATATCGGGAGTTCACCTGATTCATATTCTGGTTGGCCTCATTTTCTTAGCGATTCTACTCGCCGAAGCTATGCGTCGTCGGCTCTATGTCGACTCCTTCGTTTATAGTGTTAATCCTCCTAACTCACTAAAAATTAGGCTTATTACTCTATATTGGCACTTTGTCGATATACTTTGGCTAGGTCTATTTACTTTTCTGGTCATTCACCACGGCCTCGATTTAAAGCTGTCGTTATAAAGGTTGCCTGATTCAGCAGGCTCTTTTACCGTGGGATCAACAGCTTATTAATCCTGTCTTAAAAGAACCTGTCAACAGACGCTGATTATCCGATTTCGCGTCTTTCTACCGTTATTTGTTTACTGTAAAGTTCGTATTTCTATACTTCATGAAAAAAATCGCTCTATGGGCAGGATTGTGGGCCTTAAGTCTGGCATCCTTCGCTCAAACTGCCCCTTCGTCAACATCGTCGACGGGGTCAAAATATGACCCTTTGGCTCTTTTTCACCCCTTGTTTAACATGCAGCCCGGTAACGACTATCGTACCGGCAGTGGTGCGCCCGGCCCACGCTACTGGCAGAATCGCTCTGATTATCAGATCAATGTTGCATTGGATGATCAGCAGAATACGATCACTGGCGAAGTGACTATCACCTATAAAAACAATTCGCCAGAGTCGCTTGCCTATTTGTGGCTACAGCTGGACCAGAACGCCTTTAGCGACACCTCACGAGCCTCTAAAACAACACCCGTGTCGGGTGGGCGTTTTGGGAATCTGGGCTTTGCAGGTGGATTGACCATCACAAGCGTAAGTGTTGAACAAGGGAAAGGAAAATTTTCAACTACCCCTTACACCGTTGCTGACACTCGAATGCAGATTCGTCTGGCAGAATCCGTAAAAGCCGGTGGTGATGTAGTAAAAGTGAAAGTTGCTTACTCGTTCAAAATTCCGGAGTATGGCTCCGACCGGATGGGCCAGCTAAAACGAAAAGACGGGATCATTTACGAAATTGCTCAATGGTATCCCCGGATGTGTGTCTACGACGATATTGAAGGCTGGAATGTATTGCCGTACTTAGGCGCAGGCGAGTTCTACCTCGATTATGGCGACTATGAATATACCATTACCGCTCCCTGGGATCATATTGTGGTGGGATCAGGCGAATTATTGAACCCAACTGAAGTTCTCACGACTGAGCAGCTAAAACGCCTGGATCAGGCACGCAAAAGCGATCAAACCGTTATTATTCGCGGAAAAGATGAAGTAACGAACCCAAACAGCCGTCCAAAAAAATCGGGCACGCTCACCTGGAAGTTCCGTTGCCTGAATACGCGCGATGTTGCCTGGGCATCATCGCGTGCGTTTGTCTGGGATGCGGCCAGAATGAATCTGCCGAGCGGCAAACCTGCCCTTGCTCAGTCTGTTTACCCCACCGAGAGTGCCACAAATGATTCGTGGGGCCGTTCGACAGAGTACGTAAAGGGGTGCCTTGAGTTTTACTCAAAATACCTCTACGAGTTTAGTTATCCGGTAGCGACAAATGTGGCTGGAATCGTTGGCGGGATGGAGTATCCCGGTATTGTTTTTTGCGATCATAAAGACAAAAAAGATGCACTTTGGGGCGTAACAGATCATGAGTTTGGCCACAACTGGTTTCCAATGATCGTAGGTAACAATGAGCGTAAGTTTCCGTGGATGGACGAAGGGTTCAATACGTTTATCAACACGCTTTCTACCGCTAATTTCAACAAAGGGGAGTACGACCGGGAGCGGGGAACCATGCATGACATTGCGCCAGCGTTGTTCTATCCAGCAGAACCGATCATGACCATTCCCGATGTACAACAGCCCCGTGCATTAGGCATTCTGGCGTATTATAAGCCGGGAATGGGTTTGAAGTTGCTGCGTGAGGTCATTCTTGGTGCAGATCGGTTCGATTTTGCGTTCAAAAATTATGTTAGTCGCTGGGCATTCAAACATCCAACCCCCTACGATTTCTTCCGGAGTATAGAAGATGGTGCCGGTGAGGACCTGGGCTGGTTCTGGCGTGGCTATTTCTACGAGACCTGGAAACTGGACCAGGGTGTGCGCGATGTGAAATACGTAGATGGTGCCGCCGATAAAGGCTCATTAATTTCCATCGAAAATCTGGAAAAACTAGCCATGCCGGTTACAATTGAAGTGACCGAAAGCAATGGTAAAAAAGGCCGTGTTAACCTGCCTATTGAAGTTTGGCAGCGTGGCAGTACCTGGACATTTAAGTACAATTCGACCTCTACTATAAAAACTGTCGTTCTTGACCCCGACCAAAAACTGCCGGACGTCAACAGCAAGAACAATACCTGGCGCGCAGAAGCGCAATAGAAGAGTCGGTAAGTCAGTAAGTGAAATAAGTGGCTGACGCGGAAGCAAAACTCGCGCGTCAGCCACTTATTGACTTATTTCACTCACTGACTTACCGACTCTTCTTACACTTCCACCAGCATCGCTCCATACGAATACCCGCCACCAAAGACCGTAATGACAATGTGCTGGCCTTTCTGAAATGTATCCCATTGTTCCGACAGGGCAATGGCGCACCCAGCGCACCCTGTGTTGCCGTAGCGTTGAATATTGGAAATCAATTTCTCTTCCGGCAAATTAAGTGTCTTCATAACGTTGCGCGAGATACGCAGGTTTGCCTGGTGAGGCAAAATATAATCGACATCGTCTAACGTCAGCCCGCATTTTTCAAGCACCTGTAAACTACCTTTTGGCATATATTGGCAGGCGTTAATGAATACATCGCGGCCGTGCGGCATAGTCACGCCCCCATCGGCGGGCCGCATCATTACTCCGGTAGTTGCTTTGGGTGTATGGGCCGCTCCGCCGGTAATCAGGGCTTTGATGTCGAAATCATTTTCACTTTGCCGTTCTTTAGTGATCAATAAGGCGGCTGCCCCATCGCCCCACAAATGGCCTGAGATCGTATCTGTCTCATTGTAATAAAGTGTATTATGCTCTGATACTATAACAAGCGCACGGCTGGCTTTATTGAGCGCAAAGTATCCTTCCACCAATTCGATGGCGTTCAGTAAAGACGAACAGGCCGTTGAGATAGAAATAACAGGAATATCGGCAATGCCAAGATAATGCTGGGCTTCATGAGCAATGGAAACGATAGTATCATAAGGCGTGTAAGTACCCCCCACAATGAGATCAACAGAGGTCAAATCGGCTTTATCCATCAGCCGTTGAACAACTTCAACCGTCATTGTATTTGTATTCTCACCGGGAGCGGCTTTACGTCGCTCCACGATTCCTGTGCGCTCAATAATCCATTCGCTGGATAGACCGTTGAGTTGCGTAAAATGTTCATTGCCGACTATCTGCGAAGGCAGGTAATGGCTTACTGCATGTATGTACATCAGGCAAAATAAGTAGGGATAATCCGGGTATAACCCGAATTAATACCTAAAGTTAAATCCTTCCGGGAAAACGTGGTATTGGACATTAGAACAATACCAAAATGTATTGAATTTGTTATGCAAACTGTAGCCTTTCCAACCGCTTTAATCGCTATACAGAATACGATTGTAGAAGCCTACTAGTTTGCCAGCTTCACTGGCCCAGTTGTAAAACCTCGAAACAGCCTTCCGGCCCCGTTGGCCCATTGCCTGAGCTTCGCCAGGGTGTTCGATCAAATAAGCGAGTGCATCGGCCACTTGTGCGGGATTGTCGGGCGACACGCAAAACCCACATTTATGCCGGTCAACAATGTCACGATAAAGCGGGAAGTCAGCTGTAATAACGGGAAGGCCAAGGGCCATATATTCAAACAATTTTGTTGTATAGGATTCAGGATAATCGCCCACAGGTTTTAGCAACGCCAGGCCAGCGGTAGCTCCGGTGGCCTGTGGGAAAGCAATACGCTGGTCTGTATAGCCGTAAAAACGGAGATGAGTACGTACTTGAGCGAAATGAGCAAGATCATCCAGATTAGCATTCGTAAAGGTACGCCGACCAAACAGATGCACAATAAATTGGGGGTAGGTTATTTTTAAGTTAGCCAAACCGTCAACCAGTGTATCGAAGGCTCGGTCGAAGCTAAGCAAACCAATGTAAAAGAAGACCGGCTTTTCCTGACTGGGGGAGTATGGTGCTTGAAAGGGTTCCAGCAAAGAGAGTAAAGGATAATTATAAATCACCACATAGGGTTTCTTGAGTTGAGTATACGTACTCAAATAGCCATGCTCAGTGAAGATAAAATAGAAATGTCGCCTGGCGAGCTGGTCAAACCATTGGAATGACTTTTTCAGTAAATAGCCTTTATTGACAGTCTTCAGGTGGATTTTCTTGTGCAGATTTTCCTGTACTTCATAAATCACTTTAGCTCCGAAAAAACGAAATACATAAGCAAATGGAATAAATTCCGGTACGTAAACGTGAACCAGCCGGGGACGCAACCACAGACACCGGATCAGGATATACGGGCAGGTGATGAGCAAACGCCAGATAACCCGATGATAATAGGGGAGACGAATAAAGTGAATAGCGGGCGTAATGGCTGCGTCGGCGTTGGGGAGAGCACAGAAAACGTCATACGTTTCAGAAAGCGTTTGACATTGTTTGAACACTACACGTGGGTCCTGGGCTGGATGGGCCGTGCTGACATGCAAAACGCGGATTTTCTTCATTTAATAACCCCCAAACTACGCAACTCAGCATCAATTTTTTGGTTCCAACGTTCCTGAGCGGCCTGGTTGATACTATGGTTCGTTTCTTCGTCGTACTGGTTTTGCATCTTGCTCATCTCGCGGTAAGACTCAAGAAACTGGTACTGAGTAATACTGTTGTAATCTTCCAGCGTCAGGCTATCTGGGTGGATTTTACGCTTAAATCGCTCCACTATGATTTTTGTAATGTCGAAGTGACGCTGTTCGTGATTTAAAGAATAGGCGTTTTTGGCATCCGGCCTTGCCCACGAAGAAGGCTTCAGCATATACGCTTTGGCGTTTAGGTTCAGAATAATAACGCCATCTTTTACCATGCTTTTGCCTTCATACGAAAAACTGGTGAACACTTCGGCGGCATAGTGGCTGCCTTTGCGCGGCTCCGACTGAAAATCGGCCCAAGTCAGTTTTCTGGCAGGATTGTAGTTAACCGTGTCGTCGTCGGTAATTCGCGTATCGTCGATGAAGTTGATTTTTAAGCTTCGTGCCAACTTTTCATTACGTCCGCTTTCGCGCTTCATATACTCATTTAGGTTGCGTATCGACGCTACAATGGCCTGCCGAATGGTCGGCTCGATAACATCCAGATGGCCCAGTGGACGGGTATATGTGGCACTCCCCTGATAATCCGTAAGGCGGGTGCTTGTTGTGGCACCGGCATCGTTTTTGCCCAACAACTCGAACGTAACAGCAAATGTAAACTGCCCGGACACACGACTGCCAGAAGCTGTCTCGGTTACACGACACTGCCGGACACGCATCGCGATGGGCCGTAAGGCTTTGTTTTGCTTTAAACCCTGATCAATAAACTGTTGAAGGCTGGCAGCCACCCCTTTTTCCAGGTCAACTGGTTGTGGTGCCTGGTTAAGTGTTAAGGCCAGCCGGGCAACAGGCCCCCGGTCAGGACGTTGGTCGGTAACGGCGGCAATGTAAAATTCTTTTGGAGTAAACGGGAACGACTCAGAACGGAGTCGGATAGGTTCGGTGGCTAACGAGAAGGTGAAAGCCCCAACTAAAAACAGAGCAAAAAAAAGGTTATTCATCCTGTCTTACTAACGACTTGTACAAGTAAATAGTACAATCACAACCAGACCAAAACGCCCTCCGAACATACAATCCAGAGGGCGTTTTGTTAAGTTTCAGAGCTGGGTTAACAACAGTAGCAGCAGTTATAAGAAACCGCCACCAAAAGTAATAATACCGTTAATCAATCAGCATCGCCTTTCCACTTTCAACGTCATTTTCAACGGTTTTGAATTTGACATCGCGTTTCACCGAACCATCGACATACTGAACGTTGACGCGGGCATTACGATCTAATTTTGCGACACGTACAGGGGCCTGACGCGGGGGCATGGGTGGAGCACCTGCGCCCATCGCATTGTTCTCGGCCATACGGCGGGCATATTCTTCGGGACCGGTAGCCAGGTGATCGTCGTCAAAGTCTTCCATATTTGTATGGAGCTTTGGTTGAGGCTGTGGACGTTGCTGCACCGGAGCCTGACGAATTTCCTGTTGAATATCTTCCTGCTCCTGCGCCGGAATATCGGCTTTGGTCAAGAAGTTAATGGTATCGAAGTTAACCTTGTTCAGGAAACGCTTGAATAATTCAACCGATTCGAACTTATAAACCAGTAAAGGGTCTTTTTGCTCAAAAACAGCGTTTTGTACTGACTGTTTCAGGTCGTCCATTTCGCGAAGGTGCTCTTTCCATTCCTGGTCAATCACCGACAGTGTTACGGCTTTTTCCATTTCGGTAACGATGTCACGAGCACCCGACTCGACGGCCTTGCGCAAATCAGAAACAACCGTCAACTCATGCATACCATCGGAGAAGGGAACAACAATGTTTTTGATCTGATGTCCCTGATCGGTCAGAACCTGCGTCAATACAGGCAGTGCTTTCTCGGCGATGGCGTGATTTTTAGCCTGATAAGTTGCTTCGGCTTCCTCATATAACCGACGAATCTGATCCGGCTTTTTCAGCCGGTTAAACTCGTCTGCAGCCAGAGTCGGTGAGAGCCCAAGTGTGGTTAGCAACTGGAGCTTAATCTCTTCGTAATTACCCTCGGCATTATTCACCGTTTCCTCAACTACATCATACATTGTGTTGGCGATGTCGAGCGGTAACCGATCGCCGAACAGCGCGTTTCGACGACGTTTGTAGATAGCCTCCCGCTGGTAGTTCATGACATCGTCATATTCCAGCAGGCGTTTCCGTATGCCAAAGTTATTTTCTTCAACTTTCTTCTGCGCACGCTCAATCGACTTCGTAATCATCGAGTGCTGAATAACTTCGCCCTCTTCCAGCCCCATGCGGTCCATTACTTTGGCAATCCGCTCTGAGCCAAACAAGCGCATCAGACTATCTTCCAGCGAAACAAAAAACTGTGACGTACCCGGATCGCCCTGACGACCTGCCCGCCCGCGCAACTGCCGGTCGACCCGGCGAGATTCGTGACGTTCGGTACCAATAATGGCCAACCCGCCTGCCGCTTTCGATTCGGGCGTCAGTTTAATATCGGTACCACGACCGGCCATGTTGGTGGCAATGGTAACCGTACCGGGGAAACCCGCCGAAGCTACAATTTCGGCCTCGCGCTGGTGGTATTTCGCATTTAAAACCTGGTGCTGAATTTTGCGCAGTGTCAGCAGGCGACTCAGCAACTCGGAGTTTTCAACCGACGTTGTACCTACCAGCACTGGTCGGCCTTTTTCGACAAGGCTCGTAATCTCATCGACAACCGCATTGTATTTCTCACGTACTGACCGATACACTTTATCTTCTTCATCAGCCCGGCTAATGGCCCGGTTCGTAGGAATAACGACCACGTCCATTTTGTAGATTTGCCAGAATTCTGACGCTTCCGTTTCGGCCGTACCTGTCATACCCGCCCGCTTGTGGTACATCCGGAAATAGTTCTGAAGCGTAACCGTAGCATACGTCTGTGTTGCGTCTTCAACCTTTACGTTCTCCTTTGCTTCAACCGCCTGGTGCAGACCATCTGACCAACGGCGACCTTCCATGATCCGCCCCGTCTGTTCATCAACGATCTTCACCTTACCGTCCATAATAACATACTCGGTGTCTTTTTCAAACAAACAGTATGCTTTCAGTAACTGGTTGACGGTGTTAATCCGTTGCGTTTTAACCGCATAGTCACGAACAACGGATTCCTTATGCAGAATTTTTTCCTGTTCCGAGATGTCGCTGTCTTTATCAATGGCATTGAGGTCGATTGACAGGTCGGGAAGGATGAAGAAGTTAGGGTCTTCTCCCGATCCGGTAATGTAATCAATTCCTTTTTCAGTCAGGTCGATGCCATTGTGCCGCTCGTCGATAGTAAAATATAGGGGAGCATCGGCTTCGGGCATCAACTTCTGGTTTTCGGCCAGGTAAATCGACTCCGTTTTTTGCAACAGGGCCTTGTTACCTGTCTCGCTCAAAAACTTAATCAGGGGCTTGTGTTTCGGCAAACCGCGATAGGCCCGAAACAAGGACAGGCCGCCTTCTTTTTCATCACCAGCCGCAATTTTCTTTTTGGCATCGTTCAAATAATCGTAGACTAGTTTGCGCTGCGCTTCAACCAGGCGAGAAACACGAGGCTTTAATTCAATATAATCCTGCTCGTCACCGCGCGGCACAGGGCCACTTATGATAAGTGGAGTCCGGGCATCATCAATCAGAACGGAGTCAACCTCATCCACCATTGCATAATGGTGTTTACGCTGCACTAGCTCCCCCGTTTCGCGGGCCATGTTGTCGCGCAGGTAATCGAAACCAAATTCGTTATTGGTTCCGTAAGTAATATCGGCGAGGTACGCATTCTTGCGTTGCTCCGAATTGGGCTGGTGTTTGTCGATGCAGTCTACCCGAAGGGCGTGGAACTCAAATAAAGGCGCCATCCACTCGGAGTCACGCTTGGCCAGGTAATCGTTGACCGTTACAATATGCACCCCCCGGCCAGCCAACCCGTTCAGGAAAGCAGGGAAGGTAGCTACAAGGGTTTTACCTTCGCCAGTGGCCATCTCGGCAATTTTGCCCTGATGGAGTACAACGCCCCCAATAATCTGAACATTATAATGCACCATGTCCCACTTGATTGGGGTTCCGGCGGCATCCCATGTATTCGCCCAATGGGCCTGATTGCCATCAATAACCACGTTTTTCTTGTGGGACGCAATTTCCCGGTCGAAATCGGTGGCTGTTACCGTCAACTGTTCATTTTCAGCAAACCGACGGGCCGTTTCTTTCACAACGGCAAAAGCGCGAGGCAGAATGTCGAGTAAAATACGCTCCAACTCGATATTACGATCTGCTTCGAGTTTATCAATCTGATTGAAGACTCGCTCTTTTTCATTAACATCAACATCAGGATTGCTAACGTGTTCGTTAAATTCAACGAGTTGCGTATCAATATCCGCTAACTCTTGAGCAATGTGGGCCTTCAAATCAGCCGAAACCCGACGCAGTTCGTCGTTGGAGAGGTCTTTTAGTAGTGCAAATTCGGCATTCACCTTCTCAACATAGGGAAGCAATTCCTTAATGTCCCGTTGCGATTTGGTTCCGAAAAATTTAGCTATGAGATTAATCATAATATCGTTAATAAGTAGTCGTCAATGGTCTGTCGCAACGGCCAATAGTGGTTGATATTTGTTTGTCTACACACATCTATTGACGGACCAGCCGACTTTTTTATACAAATTTAGTGCATTACAGCCGGACTACAATCTAAGAGCTTGAGCGTGTAGATAGTCAATGATTGTATGGGACCACAGTTTTCAAAGGAATGCATTACTTTTGCAGTTCAAATTTTGGCCCAATCGCCATAGTTTATGTTTATTAAGGACAAATTGTCACATTTTATCCATTGTATTCGCCCTTACCAAGTTTTTTTCCTGTTGTTTTTGCTAACAGGGTCATATCAGGCTATTGCTCAGCAACCTCGTTCGCGGGTTGATCAACTGAGTGATGAAGATGTACAAAACTTCTACCGGAAGGCCCAGGCGAGTGGCCTCAGCGAGGCTCAGATCGAACAGGCTGCCATGTCGCAGGGCTACACGCTTGATGATATTGCTAAGATGCGTAAGCGTATTGCCCAGATTCGCTCAGGAACATCTCTGCCTCAAAATCAGCTTCCGACAGAAAGCGTTAAGGGTAGATCGTTGCCAACTGATCTGTCGATGCGTGTAGATTCGCTGGTACCGGATACAATGCGCAGAGATACAAGCCGTAAGCTTAAGGTTTTTGGCGCATCATTATTCGAAAATGCCAAATTGTCATTTGAGCCAAACCTACGTATCGCTACACCCCGCAATTATGTAGTGGGCCCGGACGACGAG
>CAXTJJ010000017.1:0-24770 GCA_964244155.1 uncultured Spirosoma sp. | reverse complement strand
TCAGGCTTGTCGATCATAATCGTTTCGATGGCGGGTACGTCGGCGTGAACCGCTACATGGTAGTCGGCGAGGTTGTTGTTCACGAACCGACCAAACCGGTGATCGATTAAGGCTTCTTCCGTCAGGGCCATACCAATGCCCCCGGCCACGCCACCAATCATCTGACTGGCGGCCGTTTTAGGGCTAACAATACGGCCTGAATCGGCCACGCTCACGGCTTTGGACACGCGCACTACGCCGGTCATCGGGTTGACACGTACCTGCACGAAATGCACCGAGAACGAATACATCGAATAGTTCGCCTGTTCCGGCCCGCCTTTTGAGTCCGCGCTTTTGTCAATCACCGTCAGGTTGTTGGTCTGCATCAGGTCGCTGACGGCCACTTTTTTACCGGACTCTTTTTCAACAAACAGTGCTCCATCGGCCAGTGTAAGTTCATCTGTCTGCCGCCCCGCCAATACGCCACCTTCTTTAGTAGCCAGCTCGATCAGCTGTTTTTTGATTTTCGAACATACATCGTACACCGCCGACCCCACCGCCGACACGATGGCAGAACCGCCCTGCGTGGGGGCTTTCGGCAAGGACGTATCGCCATATTCGACCTTGATCTGGTTCAGCGGTATACCCAGCACGTTATGGGCGATCATAGTCAGGGCCGTTCCGGTGCCGGGGCCAATGTCGGTTACGGCACTTTGCACCGTCAGCGAGCCATCGGCTTTGAGCATGGCTCTGGCTGATGCTTCCCAGCGGAAGGCACTGAACACCCCTGTGCTCATGCCGTAGCCAATGAGCCAGTCACCCTCGCGCTGGCTGCCCGGTTCGTTTTTGCGCTTGCTCCAGCCAATGGCATCGGCTCCGCGCTGATAGGCTTCTTTGAGGTTTTTGCTCGAATAGGGCCGGTTATGCTCGGGGTCAGTTTCGGTGTAGTTGCGCAGACGAAACTCAATGGGGTCAAGGTTCAGCTTATGCGCCATCTCGTCCATCGCCGACTCAAGGGCAAAAGCTCCCGTGGCTTCGCCCGGCCCGCGCATCCAGATGGGTACACTCCGGTCGAGCCGGACGATACGGTAACGGGTGCTTACGTTCGGACATTCATACATGAACTTGGTCATGTTGACAGTTGCTTCCGTAAAGTCCTCATAGCTGGCCGTTTCAGCCGTGGCAGCGTGGGCAAGTCCAATCAGCTTTCCATTACTGTCAGCTCCCATGTTGATGGTCTGAACCGTGTAAGGACGGTGGCCCACCAATGTAAACATCTGGCTTCGGTTTACCACCAGTTTCAGCGGGCGTCCGATTTTTTTGGCAATAGCCACCACCGCCGTTTCCTGCGGCCAGGTACGCAGCCCCATGCCGAAGCCGCCCCCCATAAATTCGGTATGCACCTGAATGTTCTTCGGATCAAGCTTGAATGCCTGCGCCATCGCCTGCTGGGTGGCGTTGACGCCCTGCGTTTTGGCGTAGATTTTCAGGGTATCCGCCCCGGTCCAGTGCGCCACAATTCCATGCAGTTCCATGGGGTTGTGCACCTCAATGGGGACGGTGTAATTGGCTTCCAGCGTCACGGGGGCCGACTGGTAGGCGTCGGCTTTACCGCGCGAGTAGTTGCCGCCTTCCTCTCCTTTTGGAGCAACGCCTTCAGCCACGTGTTTCCGCAAATCGGTACGGGCCGACTGCTTTTTATAGGTCGCCTTCACCAGCGAAGCCGCGTAGGTAGCCCGCTCAAAGGTATCGGCCACGACAATCGCCACAGGTTGCCCGTCGAACAAAATTTTGGGGCTACTCAGAATCCGGTAGGTCTCCTCGGTTTTCGGTTTGGGTGCTGGTCCATCGGCTTCGCCACCAACGGGCGCGTCCCAACCCGGAATAGGCGGCATATTCTGGTGTGTAAACACACCCAGCACGCCCGGTGCGCTCTGCGCTTTTTTGGTATCCAGAGCAGTGATAGCACCCCTGGCAATTTCGCTGCCGACAATGACACAATAGGCCATTTTAGGTAACTCAAAATCGGCGAAATAAGTAGCCCCGCCGGTCACTTTCAGCCGCCCATCAACTCGGTCGATAGGCGGATTTTTTGTATCTTTTGTCATGATCAGGCGGTTTTGGTGGCAGTTTTCAGGGCGTCGATAATCGAGTTTGGAGCCAGCGTCAGTTTGAAATCGTTTTCGCCGTAGCCCTTCGCGCCGTTCATTGCCAGCGTGGCGGCTTGTTTGAAGTTGGCTTCTGTAGCGGACTTCCCACGCAAAAACTGCTCGGCCTCGGTCAGCCGCCAGGGCTTGTGCGCCACCCCACCCATTGCCAGCCGAATGTCCTGAATCGTGTCCCGTTTCATGTCAATCGCCACACCCACCGACACCAGCGCAAAGGCATACGACGCCCGGTCGCGGACTTTGAGGTAGTGCGAATGATCGGCAAACTTATTGGTCGGAATGTCGACCGACATAATCAGTTCGCCGGGGAGCATCGTATTGTCTTTCTGGGGCATGTCGCCGGGGAGCCGGTGAAAATCGCCGAACGGAATGATCCGGTCGCCCTTTGGCCCCGACACATTTACTGTTGCATCCAGTGCGACCAGCGCAATGCACATATCGCTTGGGTGAACCGCAATGCACTTTGTAGACCCGCCAAAGATGGCATGCATCCGGTTGATACCGCCGATGGCCCCGCAACCAGACGGGCCATTGGGTTGCCCTTTGTCCGGGCCAGCCTGAACGGGGCTCCGCTTATTGCAGGGCATAGACGTATCGTAGAAATAGGCACAGCGGGTACGTTGCATCATGTTTCCGCCCACTGTCGCCATGTTCCGAAGCTGCGACGATGCGCCTGCATTGAGGGCCATCACCAGCAGCGGAACGTGCTTTTTCACCAGCTCATTCCCGGCCACCGCCGAATTTTTAGCCATAGCCCCAATTCGTAAACCGGAAGTCGTTTTCTCGATGGTTGCCAGCGGCAATTTATTAATGTCGACCAGCCGCTCAGGCACAATGACCTCGCGTTTCATCAGGTCGATGAGGTTAGTGCCGCCCGCCAGAAAGTACGAGCCGCTTTCCTGTGAAAGGGCCGACACAGCAGCTTTGGGTGTGGTCACCCGTGTATATTGAAATTGGTTCATGCCCTGGCCCCTCCCTTTTTAACGTCCATAATCGCATCCACAATGTTGGCGTAGGCACCACAACGGCAGATGTTGCCGCTCATGTACTCCCGAACCTCCTCGGGGCTGTTGGCGTGCCCTTCGCGAATACAGGCCACCGCCGACATGATCTGGCCGGGGGTACAATAGCCGCACTGGAAACCATCGTGTTTAATGAAGGCTTCCTGCATGGGATGAAGCTGGTTGCTGCTTGCCAGCCCTTCAATTGTCGTGACTTTACAGCCTTCGGTGGTCATGGCCAGCGTCAGGCACGAGTTCACCCGCTGCCCATCGACGTGCACCGTGCAGGCCCCGCATTGACCGTGGTCACAGCCTTTTTTGGTTCCCGTCAGATTCAGTTGTTCACGCAGCAGGTCGAGCAGGGTAACGCGCGGTTCGATAGAAAGGCTGCGCATCGTTCCGTTAATCTCGACCTGAAGCGGCATCTGCTCAAAAGCCGTCGCTACTTTTTCATCCAGCCCATTATCGACGGCAGCAATAGCGGCAGGTGGGGTCATCGTCAGAGCCGCGAGGGCCGACGATTGCTTTAAAAATTTCCGTCGGGAGGAGTTGGAATGATCGAACTCAGACCCGATGTTATCATGCTCAGTCATATAGGTAGGATTAATAGCGTTGAGAAGCCGTCATATAATTCCGTTCACTCCCGTTCGAAGGCGACCGTTGCGTTTCCAGTATCCAGCGTAACAGCGAGTCTCGCCGGATTATCCACACGTCCTGATTTTGTATAACTACAGGATGTCGGAAACGTTTTAGAGAACAGCGCCAGCATAGTCGAACCGTAGAGCATCAGATCGCCGTTCTGGTAAGACAAAGCTACCCCAGCGTCATGCAGCTTTTTATAGCAAAATCAGTGCTCTTTTTATGAAAATCACATATACCGAATAAAAACGCCTTTAGGGTTATTCAAGACAGAAAACGATAAAAGTAAGTTTATTTAATTGACTGTCAGTTATTTGAGAAATATAAATATGGCTTCATCGATAAGAAGGCACTTTTCCAATTAGTAATTTGTCTTTAGAAATTATGAAAACGCAATCACGCCGGACCGGCGACGCCCAGCCCATCACGATGGTGTACGATATGCCATCCATCCTACCGCCCGGCACCACACCCGTGAGTCGGCTTTACTATGAAGACTGGAACATCAAGGTAGTGGACCGCGAGAAAACCGGTTGTGATAATTACCTGACGCCAAACCGCCGGGATTTTTATAAGATCATGTTCATGACCAGCGGCACGGGTTTCAAAACCATGGGCAAGGACAATTATTACATTGACGAGCGTACCATTCTGTTTTTACACCCCAATGAAATTGTGTGCTGGCGCAATGCATCTCCGAAGGTGGGCGGTGGCATTTTCTGTATGTTCAAGAAGCGATACCTGGATCAACACCCTTCCCTGAAGCTGATCATTGACCGGTATAAATTTTTTACCGAGAAAAAGATCCTCCGCCTTTCGGAAGAATCAGCCCGGATGATTCACCGACTGTTGACCCAGATGAAAGCCGAAGCGGCCTCGGGCGACCCGCTGGCCGAAGAAGCCATGCAGGCCTATGTCCAGCTCATTCTGGTCGAGAGTCTAAAAGGCACCGATTACGCAGCTGTAGGCGAGATCACCAATGACTACCGCCATGTGTATGACTTCTTCGAGTTGCTGGAAAGAGAAACCAACCTGGCTAACCTCGATAACCCCATCCGAATGCGCACAGCCAGGGAATACGCGGAGAAATTGAACCTGAATCCAAATTACCTGAACGGCCTGGTGAAGAAACATACCGGGCAACCCATCAGCACACTGATCAAAAATCGACTGCTGGAAGAAAGTAAAGCTCTCCTGATGCAAACCGACTGGACGTTGCAGGCAATCAGCCAGATCATTGGCTTCGCCGACCAGCCTAACTTCAGCCAGTTCTTTAAAAAGTATGTGGGCATTACCCCTACTGAATTTAGGCGTTCGCCTATCTCTCCAGATTATGAGGGGTGACCTGAAAAGCGAAACAGTAATACCAGCCTGAAAGCACCTTTTGTATCCTGAAATACCTTACTCAACGATGAAACATTACCTCTTTATACTCCTGGCGTTGGTCATTGCCTGCCAGTCGTCCGATAAGCCGGACCTCACCCCCACGCCCCCTGTCACGACGGTCGACACCGTTGGGAAATTCCAGAACCCATTATTGACGGCGGCTCCTGATCCCTGGGTGACGTATAAGGACGGTTTCTATTACGTGATGCATACCACCGGAAATAACCTGCGCATCTATAAAACAGCCGCCATGAGCCGCTTGAGTTCGGCACGTCCGGTAACCGTCTGGACACCACCCGCAACGGGGCCGAACTCCCGCGACATCTGGGCACCCGAACTGCACTTCGCAAACGGCAAATGGTACATCTACTACGCAGCCGATAACAACGGCAACGACGCGACGCACCGGATGTTCGTTCTCGAAAACGAATCTGCCGACCCAACTGCGGGAACGTGGGTGGACCGTGGACAACTTAACTTACCCGAAAACAAATGGGCCATCGACGGCACGCTGCTCCAGCAAAACGGGCTGTTGTACTTCGCCTGGTCGGGTTGGGAGACGGATCTGGGCGGGTCGCAGTTCATCTACATCGCCAAATTATCGAACCCGTATACCGTTGAAAGTACGGCCCGGACTAAACTGTCTTCACCCGATTATGCCTGGGAGAAAAACGGTTTTGGTGTGAATGAAGGGCCGGAGTTTCTGGTGCATAACAACAAGGTCTTCCTGATCTATTCGGCCAGTTTCTGCGGCACTGATTTATATGCCCTGGGGCAGCTTACTGCCGATGCCAGTACTGATCTGCTCAACCCAGCTTCCTGGACGAAATCAGCGACACCCGTTTTTGGTCCGAATGGCGGAAACGGTACGTTTGGCGTTGGTCATAACAGTTTTTTCACTACCCCTGATGGCAAGGAGAACTGGCTCGTTTACCACGCCAATGCCGCTTCGGGACAAGGCTGTGGCGATAACCGTTCTATCCGTATGCAGCCGTTTAGCTGGAAAACCGACGGTACGCCTGATTTTGGCACACCGGCCCCGATAGCGTTGTGGATCAAGCGACCCAGTGGCGAGTAAACCGGACCGACTCGCAATTTCATACTACACTTTCTTCAACCCGAACCGCCACTTCAGCGGTATACCTCCGTTGGAAATAGATAAATGAGCCAATCACCAATACGCCGTATACGACGGATAAGATGTAAGCGCCGTCCATAAAGAACTCCCGGTAACTGATGGTGGCATGGCCAAAATTCTTGTACAATAACACACCAACGCTGCCCAGATAGCCATACCAGTCGGCCAGCGTGACCATAAATCCGACGGTGCTCACGTAGCGAAAGGAAGCAATAAGCCGCTCAAAATACAGGCCATTGCAGGGCACATAGGCCATGTATAGGCCCAGTCCGGTCAGCAGAAACCAGTTTCCCGCTGATAGTGATCCCAATGAATACGCATAGGTACTCAGGCCAACCAGGGCTCCACCCGCCAGCATAAGACCATTAAGCAGGGCAAACGCCCGAAAATTCCGGGTTACCCGCTGAAGCAACGCCATTACTACCAGAATGCCAAGGGCAACCAGCGTTTCGGTTTTGGCAAAAATGCCGGGATTCTCGACACCCGCATCTTTCAGAATTTCGGGTCCGAAGTTGTCGCGAAAATCCCGGAAGGCCGACAGAAGCACGTATGAGGCAATAAGCAGGATAAGGCCCGGCCGGAAGTTGCGCACAAAGGCTCCCCGTTCGGCACTGTCCATGGGCTTGCGCTCGGTACGCAGGGCCCGGTCCTCGGCGGTGGGGGGCGGCAGTAACGTCAGCGCATACACGGAAAGCAACATGGGTAGTACAAACAGCATACCCGTCACGAACGGAAGCCAGAACTCCGACACGCCCCAGTCGGCCCGGATGGTGAGCGCGACCGTTTTCACGAAACCCGACGCGAAAATGAAGGATGCCGTTAGCCCGGCAACCAGCCCGTCCGTTTGTCGGCGACCTTCCAGAAAGCCGATCATCGTGCCGTAGACCATGCCCAGCGGCAAGCCGTTCAGAAATAGAAAGATGATATTGTACGGGGCCGGAACCAGCGCGAAACCAAGGAGAGCCAGAAGCGCAAAGGCCACAAAAAACAGCAGACTCATAGCCCGACGGCCCGGCGACATTTCCGAAACGACCTTCACTCCTATTCCCTTCGATACGGCATAGCCAAACACCTGCGCCGTAACGAGCCATATCTTGTAGCTGATTCCCGCGAAAGCCATTCCTTCGAACGTGACAGCAGTAATCCCTTTGCGAAAAGCATACATGCAGGCGTAGGTGCAGAAGGCGGCTGTGGCACCGAAGAGCATGAACGCGGTGGGATTGCGGAGAAAAGCAGGGGATTTCACGAATAGCTTCCGTTATGGTTGATGATCGGGATAGTGTGTCGGCACTCAATCGGGGCGCAAGAATGCAAGATAAAACAAAAACGGCTCGGTGGTGTAGAACCGACCGTCCCGGTCAGTACTACATCAATACTCTCCATTTTGCTGCCGGTAATGCTCGGCGCGCTGGTCGGCGCGGTCGTCCATTTCGGGGCCTTTCTGGATTTTACGCCAGTCGAACACCTTTTTGTAAGGCTTCATGGCCGCCTGCGGATCGAATACCCGGCTGTCGGGCAATACCACATCATAAGGCCGGAAGTCGGGTTTGTCAGTAAAGAAATCCTGTAACAGCGAAGCCGTCTGGTCGTACTGGTTCACATACGGTACACCGAGGATGTTATACATCGTTTTAAGCACAGAACCAAAGTTGGCGTGCGTGTGCGATACATATCCGCGCTTTACGTACGGCCCGGCCAGCAGCAACACCGACCGGTGCGCGTCAATATGGTCGACGCCCCCCTGCGGATCATCTTCGGTGATTATAACCAGCATGTTCTTCCAGTATTTGGTTCGCGACAGAAAATGCAGCACCCGGCCCACGGCCAGGTCATTATCGGCCATGTATGAATGAAGATACGGATAGGCGAAATCAGGGCGCGGTCCGGCACCGTGATCGTTCGGTATCTGCATGGTCACAAACTGCGGCATTTTCTCTTTTCCCTTTATCCACTTCGCCGTGAACTCCCGCTCGAACTGTTCCATCCGGTATTGATCCGGCACATTGGTATTATACCCGGCAAAGTCGCGTGAGGTGTGCGGATACACCGCTTTCGGCATGGGAAATACAACCGACTGTGCCGCGCCAAACTGCGTTGTTGTCCACTCTTCAACATTTCCGGCATATTCGTTTGCCTGACCGAAGTTGTAGAGCGACACCTTATTCCGCTCGAAGGCTTCCCAGAGTCCGCCAATCTCGTTATAGTCTTCGGGGTCAATGGCACCGGAGGCTTTGGGAAACCGCCGGCCCGGTGCTTTGGAATCCATATCAAATCGCCCCGCCGAAGCAGCATTGGCTTCAACCCATTCGTTGGGAATTGTTCCCAGCATCCAGTGGTGACCGTGAATACTGGCATCCGAATCGCAGTAAAAATTATCGGAGAAAGCAAACTGACGGGCTATGCGCAAATGATTGGGCATGATGTTAGCCCCGGTTACACGTACACTGTCGATTGCCTGATCTGTCGTCCGGCCACTGGTGCCCCGGCTGGTTGAAATACGGGTTTTTATGGTCACCCCTTCGCCAAATCGGGCCAGTGTCGAATCTCCGTTGCCGCTGGTCAGCTGCCCCAATACCTCGTCGTACGTCCGGTTTTCTTTCGTGATGTATACAACGTACTTTATGGGCGACTGGCGGGTTTTGGGCAATATCGGCAGTGGATTCCGTCCGTCATCGGTGAGGGTAACGGTTTCGTAGGTATTCGCCAGAACCTGCTTTGTGAAGGTCGCCAGTTGAGCCGCATCCGGCACCGCAACCGC
The DNA here is from genome assembly GCA_964244155.1 of uncultured Spirosoma sp. Classification (GTDB taxonomy): domain Bacteria; phylum Bacteroidota; class Bacteroidia; order Cytophagales; family Spirosomataceae; genus Spirosoma. The sequence goes on along the minus strand of CAXTJJ010000017.1, from coordinate 15,701 downwards.
CTGAAACGTACCCAGTTGAATATCGCCGATGTATGTTCCCTGGGGAGGCTTTACGAAAGTAGCGCCCCCGTTTGGCCCGGCTCCATGCCCTCTGGCCGATATTACATACACAGTCTTTTCATCCGGCGACAAGGCGACGCGGGTTGGCCCCCAGCCGGTTGGTATCAATCCCCGGACTTTACGCGTGTGTACATCCACCACCGCCACCGCATTGAGCGCCAGCAAGGCAACATACAGTGTCTTCTGGTCGTTGGTCAAGGCCATTCCAAAGGGCATTAGGCCCCGGTAGCGGTCCAGTTTCGGATCGACTTTGAGGGAGATCGTACCCACCAGCTTTTTGGCCGACCGACTGGCGGGTTTATAATCCAGAATAGAGATATTGTCGTTCGTGGCATTGGATACGTAGGCGTACCGGCTCCCCACCACCACCGAGTTGGGCGACGACCCGCCCACGACTTCGGCTTCTTCAATCATTTCGCCAATCTGCACGCCCGTTTTGGCCTTGCTGACCACTTTGTTCGTGCTTAGATTCACCGTCCAGACGCTCATGGCTTCGTCGACCAGCGGGCTGCCCAGTCCGGGAATCCGGCGTCCTTCCACCTCCACCCCTTCTGCCGACTCTCTGGTGTGAGCCGCGTAGGGTGGAAATTTAAGGGCCATTGTATCGCCATTGGTTTTCGTGACTCCCGGCACTTTAGGATAGGCATACAGGCCCACATTGGCCACAAAAGCCAGTTTACGGTCGGGGCTGATGGCAAGACCGAAGGGCTGACGACCGGTTGGAATGGACGCAGTGATTTTTTTAGTGGCTATATCGATGCGAACGAGCCGGAAATTCGCCCGGTCAAGCACCAGCAGTTCGTTGCCGTTCAGGAGTAGATCAGACGTGAAGCTATCGGCGTAGCCGTTGCCGTCGAGGCTGATGCTGTCGATGGTTCGGAACTGCTCCGTATCAAAAACGAGTACCCGCCCTTTATCTCCATTGCTCAGATAAGCCGTCCGATTGTCGGGGGCAAAAGCCACGCCCAGAAATGAACCCGCTTTCAGCGCAGGGGGAATTTTACCGGCATAATCGGGAACACGGGTTGCCTGTAAGTCGGCCAGGTTAATTACGGTCAGAATGCCATCATGCAGCGAAACCGCTTTCTGTCCATCAGGCGAGATGGCGAGTCCAAACGGGTCATTGGCAATCCGGAGGGTTTGACCCGCCGGGGTCACGTAGCGACCACTGGGCAGAACGGACTTTCCGTTAACGTCTATTTTACAAAACTCCGCCCGACCGGGTATCTGTAAGGTTGTATAGGTTTTAACCCTGGGCTGAGCAAGGGCATGAAGCGTAGTAAAAAGTAAACCGCAAACAAAGACGTACTTCATAGAAAGGCTTATGAAAAGGCGGGTGATTATGTACAACGGCCGGGGCCGCCCGTTGTACATATGTACTAACTCAGTCAACCCGATTGGCATTACGCTCTACAATGGCCATATAGTGGTCAAAACCGGGCGTTGGCAAGCCGGGAATTTTGGCCTGTTCATCCCAGGTTCGCATGAGGAGTATTCCTTTGAAGTAGGGATTCGTTTCAAACAACAAAGCTTCAGCGGCTGTCATCGGTCCACCCTGAAACTCCAGCGTTTTCAAACTCGCTTCCGACAGTCGGGCAAAGTAAGCCGGATTTTTATAGACCAGGTACCGCTTGGCGTTCACGTGATTCTCGATCAATTGCGCCACTTTCTCTGAGAAGCCCCGCTCCCGCAGGTAATCGGCTCCCAGTCGTTCGTGGTCGACGGTGCCGTAGCCATCCATGTAGCCCCCAGCTAAATCGGGCGGTAGCAGATGACCAATGTCGTGCAGAAAAGCGGCCACGATGGTGTCGTCGTCCGCACCCGCTTCTTCGGCTAGTTGAGCACATTGGAGCGCATGTTCGAGTTGGGTGATCGGCTCGCCGAAGTAGGCGTCGTCACCACCCTGAGCAAAGAGGTTGGCAATGGTTTGCATGCGTAGCACCGGGCGACCCGCCCGGGAGGGTATATGGTTGTGAAAGAGTCAGCTTTTGATGTCAGCAAGAGCCAAACGAACAGGCTCAACGGCCGCCGGGACGCCCGGTGCTACGTGTAGGACAGATACGTGCGTTCCACGCTTCCGTCGTCGTATAAGTCGATGAGGGCATAGCCAGCTTTTGTTTGCTGATAAACGTCGCTCTTCCACCAGTTGCCGCTCACGGCCCCGTTGCAAAGGTAGGTAACGCCGTTGTAATCAACCCGATCCAGCAGGTGCATATGGCCACTCAGCGCGGCTTTTACGTTGGGATACTGGTAAAACAGCATCAGCAACTCGGGTGTGTTGGCCAGCACAAGGCCCGCCGATATGTTCCACATGCCTTCTTTCACGTTCGATTCACTGAAAAAACCAGTCGGACTGAAGATCGGGATATGCGACAGGACCAGAGTGGGTGTTTTCGCGTTGGTTTTGGCCAGATCAGCTTTCAGCCAGTCCATCTGTTCAGAGTCGATGTAGCCCGTGTACCATTTGCCATCAGGCTTGGGCTGCACGCTGTCGAGAATGATAAAATGCCAGCCGTTCCGGTCGAAACTCCGGTAGCGGCCACTGATTTTCATCTGGTCGATCGCCCATTTTTTGCCATACAGCAAATCGGTTTTCGCATTCTCGAACCCCCAGATATCGTGGTTGCCAATGCAGTATTCAATGGGCAGAGAATTGTCGGACTTGACGAGTTTGTTCCAGGCATCCCACTGCTGCTGCACTTTCTGGCGGTCCTGTGCCAGCGCATCCATGATCACATCGCCCCCGTGCAGCATAAACGACGGCTTGTCGACCTGACTCTGGGCATGATGAAAGCATTTGGCAATGCTTTCGATGGGCTTGGTTTCCGGTGTGATATGCGTGTCGCCGAGGTAAGCGAAACGGACGGAGCGTTTACGCGCCAGATTGGATGAAATCGTCGTTTCGGTAGCGATTGTCGGCAGGAGGGCCGCTGATTTGAGGAGGGTTCTGCGATTCATGATGTACACATTATTACGTTTTGACACAGAGATACACAACGAATAAAAGAGATTAAAGGAAGGCCTCGTGCATCTCTTTTACTCGTTGTGTATCTCTGTGTCAAAACAACTCGCTTATTACTTCAATATCCACATTGCTGCGTTAATATCGTCGTTGCCACCATATTGGCTGGACACGGCCGCTGCATTATTTACTGTGTTATAAGACCGTTCGGTTGACGGATACTGCCACCGAACCGGAATCCGCTGGCTGTTTCCGGTACCGGGACCTACCAGGAAGGTTGGCACACCCGTCCGGCGCTGGTTATAAAACGCTTCCATGCCCGACTGCTGAAAGAAGGCAAGGTATTTTTGGGTTAAAATCTGCGTTAGTCCGGCCGTTGTATTACCCGAATATTTTACGGCCGCCTGAGCATAATAATCGGCGAAACTAACATTGACCGTGTAGGTATTGAATAGTTTATAGCCGCCATCAGCCGAGAAGTACACCGTGTTTGCCCCGTCTGTCAGTCCATAAAAGCTCCAGGATGCCTGGATACCTTTTTTGTAATAATCTTCGGCAGTACCCGTAGCCCATCCCCGGTTGATCCCTTCGGCAATGGTGAACTGCAATTCGGGATAGCCGATGAGGATATACGGTTCTGCCGTGTAGGTACTGTAATAGTGTTTCCGGTTCTGGAACGAGTACAGTCCCTGATTGGCATTGGACGACATAATGGCCAGATCTTCGCCCGACGAGGCTCCCACAAAAGCGGCAAAATCGGTTGGTTTGATACCAGCGGCAATTTTTGCCGTAGCGGGCTCAGCCACAACGAATGTACGCGGGTCTTTGAGAGACGTGAGTGTTCCCAGATACGTGGCGGACATGTTTTCGCGAGTAGCGTTCTGCCCAAAATTATCCGGATTGCGGTTGTACTTGTTGAACGAGGTATTGTAAATGTATTGCAGATTATCGTCCATCGAAGCCATCACCGGGTATTTTGTCGGGTTGCTCAGCACATCAGCAAAACGCGCTTTGACATTTAAATCCGTATCGGTTTCTTTTTTACTCAAACTTACCAGCACCCGGAGTTTAAATGTGTTCACCACTTTCTGCCACTTGGTCAGGCTATTACCAAGGTAGATATCGCCTGCCAGATTGTTATCGCTTTTGGCAATCAGTGCTGTCAGGTCGGTGTTGGCATCGTCGAGCCACTTCAGCACCTGTACATAAACCTCTTTTTGGGTATTGTATTTAGGCGTCGGGTTGTCAAGTCCCTGCAACGCATCGGTCAGCGGAACATCGCCCACTCGTTTGGTCATATTTTCAAAAAAATACGCCCGGAAGAATTTACCCAGTGCCGAATAGGCATTAACATCAGGCAGGCCCGCTTTTTTTGCCTCCTGTTCCATTTTAATCACGTTTTTCAGGGTTGTGTAATAAAGCCCTGTTGCCGTCCAGGCATAGTCGTTCGTTGCATAGTAGTTGTAATTACTGGCATAGAACTGATCCCAGCGTTGCGCATCATTCCAGGCACCACCACCGGCAGCGCTATACATATCATTTAGCACCCCATTGAACACCAGCGATGCCGGTGCGCTTGTAGGCCGGTTGGGGTCCTGTTCGAGCTCGTCGAAGCGCTTTTCACAACCCGACAATGCCAGCCCCAGCGCGGTGAAGGAGAGAATAAGAATTTTATTGAGTTTCATATGTTTGACGTCTTGAATAATGGCTGGCAGGGTATCAATCAGCAGAACCGATAGCCTGCCAGCGTGTTAGAATGTCAGGTTCAGGTTAATACCATACCGGCGTGTAGTCGGCGTTTGCAGGGATGAAGCCCCACCGGTTATGAATTGGTCGAGGTCGATGTCTTTCCGTTCGGCGAAATAGAGCAGATTACGGCCCACCACTGACACACTGGCCTGTTTCACGCCCAATCTGCTTAGTAAAGCTGGCGGCAGGGTATAACCAATCACTACCTCCCGCAGTTTGGCAAAGCTCCGGCTGATCAGCGATGCTTCGGCCTGTCCGTATACGCGACCGATATAATCCTGCTCGTAGGTTTTGGTGGTGTTGGGTGTGTATTGCAGTTCACCGTAATTCGTCACGTTGCCGTTCACGTCGTAGTTGATCGTTCCGCCCGTAATGGCAACACCTTCGCCAACGTATGACTTAATACCCAGCACATCGTTCGGGCGGGCAGCCCCAAACGCTCCCTGAACAGTTTCAATATTACGCCCGCCCTGGAAGGTCTTCTGTTTGATGTAATCCATGATAACACCCCCTACCCGGCCGTCGAACTGGAAACTGAAGTTGATGTTTTTGTAGCTGAAGCGGTTGTTGATCCCCCAAACGAATTTAGGGTTTACATAACCCAGAAACTGCGACACCGGATTTGCAATGGGACGTCCACCGGCGTCATTAATCAACTGCCCATCCTGCGTCCGGACGAAAGCACCGGCATAATAGCCATCTGTGCGGTCACCAATGTTGATGTATCGGGAGCCACTGCTGCTACCCACAAAATAGTTTGACGCCAGCGTATTGATACCACCATCGGGATACACCTCTTTAAGCCGCTCGGTATAGGTCGAGTAATTGGCAACGACGTCCCAGTTAAACCCTTTTGCATTTCGCAGTGCTTTTCCCGTTATGGAGATTTCGCCCCCTTTTTTCTGAGTTTGAATGCCGTTGACCAAACGACCCGTGTAGCCCGTTGACTCCGACGAAGGCAGGGTGAAGATGCGCGGCCCATCGTTGCTGACGAAGTAGGCAGCATCGACCGCAATCCGGTTATCCAGGAACCGGATGTCCAGACCAAGTTCGCTTTGTGAGGTCGAGTTAGGCTTCAGATTCGGGTTGTTCAGCGTGTTGGCATAGTAGGCAGCCGGTTTATTACTATACAACAGCGGCAAGGTATAAACAGCCGAATTCTGGTAGGTAGGCCCGCCATAGGCTGAATTGTAATCGACTCCGTAGCCCAGCGGGAACGACGCCCCCGGTGTGGAACCAATGGTCGATTGGGTCAGACCGTCCTTTACGTTGGCGTAGGACGCGCGCAGTTTCAGGAAGGAAATTCCCAGATTCGTCGGCAGTTTCACATAATCGGAAATGACCGTGCTCAACGCCACCGACGGATAGAAATAGGCGTTGTTTCCCTTGGGTAACGTCGATAGTTTATCGATACGACCCGTGGTGGTCAGCGTGGCGTAATCCCGGAAGGTAAAGTCCGCCGAGTAATAGGCCGACAGCACGCGCATGTCTGACTGGAAGTTCGATGCGATCACCGGGTTCGATGAGTTGGCGAAGTTGTACACGCCCGGCACGTTGAGGTAATTGGTACTGGCGTAGTCCGAATTGTAATTGAAAATACGGGCTTCACCACCGGCCAATGCATTGATGTTCAAGTCTTTTGTGACCTTCCGATTGTATTGAAGCAACACCTGGTTGATGTTATCGAACATACTGCGCCGGTCTTCGCGATAATCGCCCCGGGCTTCTTCGCGGCCATAGGTCGTTGCCGAATAGGGTAATTTTTCTGTGCGGAGCAGGCTGTAAGTAGTCAACTGCGTTTTAGCCGTCAGTTGTAATCCATCGGCCAGTTGATAGCGGAGGGAGGTGTAACCATAAATGTTGCTGTTGTAATGCCCCCGCAGCCAGTATTTGGCCAGAAACCAGGGATTGTTGTATCGTTGGTATTCGGCGTAAATCTGTTGCGTCCCTTCTTTGCCGGGCTGCCAGATTTGCTTCATATCATCTACATTCCAGTCGGCACCACCCCAGGCAATAATGTTGTAAATGAGCGAGTTGGGGCCATAGTTCACATCCGGGAAATTGGGGGTATACTGGCGATTATAATTTAAACTCGACTCGAAGCGCAGTTTGGGCGAAAAGTTATACCCGCCCGTGATGTTGAAGTTGGTAACGTTCAGCTTCGTATTGGGCACCAGGCCTCGCTGGAAATTGTGTGACAGCGAAAAACGCATGTCGTATTTCTCACCCGATGCGGCTACAGCAATGTTGTTGTTCGAGAGAATACCCGTCTGGATAAACCGGCTAAGGTTATCCTTACCCCGTGGAATAAACGGCGTTGGCTGTCGGTTGCTGGTAAAGACCACGTTGTTGCCATCTGCTTTCTTAAACGTGGTCGTAAAGCTCTGACCCGGCACCACCGGACTATCATACTGTGGAATCAACTGCCCGTTGAGTGCTGGCCCCCAGATGTCGTAGTCACCATCGTTCAGACCGTTGCCTTTGCCATCACCAAATGCATACACACCGTGGTCACCAGGGCCGTACTCGTCCTGCACTTTCGGGATGGCGATAAATCCCTGATCGACCATCTGGCTCGTGTTGACTTCAACCGAAAACCCGCGCTTGTCTTTTGTTCCCCGCTTGGTCGTAATGAGGATGGCCCCGTTTTTTCCCCGGAATCCATACAATGCCGACGCGGAAGCTCCTTTCAGCACGGTGTAGGTGTCGATATCATCGGCGCTGATGTTCCAGGTATCGGACGTAATGGGAATACCATCTACCACGAACAGGACATCCTGGTTACCGCGTAATGTAATAGATGGACGTCCCAGCAATTCGGATGATGCGCCGATGGTCAGACCCGCCACTTTACCGGTCAAGGAGTTAATGGGGTTCGGTTCACGGGCTTTGAGTAACTGCGCGCCATCGACCGTTTGGATAGCCACCCCTGTCTGCCGAATGTCTTTTTTGATACCGAGAGCGGTAACAACAACTTCGGTGAGCGCTTTAGCGCTGCCAGCCATCGTTACTTCGATTACGGTACGGTTACCTACTTTGACATCCTGCGTTTCGTACCCGATAAATGAGAAGGTAAGGGTGTTATCAGACTGTGCATTCAGCGAATAAGACCCGTCGGCACGGCTGGTTGTACCGGTATTCGTACCTTTTATGACGATGGATACGCCCGGCAGCGGCTGGTTATCGTCGCCGGAAAGCACCCGACCGGTAATCGTCTGCGCAAAAACAGACAAACCAGTCAGGAGACAAAATAAAAACGCCATGCTCAATCGGTGATATTCGCGAACTGCGGTCTTCCGTTGGCATGGCGCTGAAGATTGTAAACAGAGCTTCATACGTGTGACAGGTTAGTGATCTTTAAGTAATTTTGCACAAAAGTATCATAGGGACATTGGCTTAATATTAAGTATATATTACCAGTATATAAACAAAAAGGCAGAATATTTATTCTGCCTTAATATAAATATGCCAAATATTTACATGATAATCAATGATCACAGATTCATTCTGACCATCGCAGAATATTGCTTTCGGCATAACCAGCTCCTGAACTCATACCTTTACCACCTATACCTGTCACAATATGGATGTTATCGTCTATGGAGTGCTCAAAAATTTCAGCCTTTGTCTGACTGTAAAACCCCGCCCATGTTTTTTTGATTGTTAACGGAAACGTAACAATGCGCCGGGCCTCAGCCAGCATCAGTTCATTAATGTGGTCCTGCGTATGGTAACCAAGGTCTTCGGCCTGCGTCGCTTCGGCGTACTCGTGCGAATCGCCAACGATAATTGACCCGTCGGTGGCCTGCTTAAACAGGATATGGATACCCCATTTCCTGAGCTGTGTCAGGTGCTCGGGCATATTGGCCACTACTCGTTCATACGACGGACACTCCTGAAACGATTCGTATCGACGGATGGTCAGTCCCGTCAGGATATTACCGGGTAAGTTTAGCCCTGCCACCGGCTCGGCCAGTAACATTTGCAGTTTACTCACCACCAAACCCGCATTGGCCAGTACATCAGGAAACAGCAGCCGCACCTCATGTCCACTGCAAATGATTACGTTACGGGCCTGAAACTGCTGCCGATTACTGAGCGTTACGATCGCCCCGCTGGCGGTCGACTGGGCATCGATCACGACCGAACCGGGCCGGTAATCGACTCCGTATTTCTGCTGAACGAAGGCAATTAACCGGTGGATCATCTGCTCCGGCTCCACGCTCATTTCCTGCGGGAAGAAGATGCCCCCAACCACATACTCAGGCTTTAGGGTTGGGTATTTAGCCAGACATTGCGCCTTCGACAGCAGCTCACTGGTATAGCCAATTTGCCGATAGCGGTCATGAAGTTCGTTAGCCAGTGTCCATTCATCGGCGTCGGACGCGATGTAAATGGTCCCGTTTTGCCGGACACTTATGTCGGTTTCCTGCTGAATATCACGGTATATGTCTAAACTCCGCCGACCGTAGTCGAACCAGCGTCCGGCCAGACCTGAGGGAACCGCCTGCCCGAAATTCCGAACGGTGGCCCCAATGGGATAGCGGTCTTTTTCGAGCAGCAACACGCGCTTTCCGGCTTTGGCGGCATGGTACGCATGGAACGTGCCAAGTGCCCCGGCACCAATAACAATCAGATCGTAAGAGAGCATAGACAATAATATATACTGAAAAATGTATACTGTTTAATGAACAAGTACCTCACTCACAGGTAATTTCGGAAATGGCATTGTACATTAAACATTATTCATTAATCATTGAAACCTCACGGGCCTCCAGCAAGGCGGGCAGTTCCCGAAGCGACCCCAGCAACAGATCATGTGGGTGTGACTCCAGTTGCTCACGCGAATGCGTCCCATTCGTCAGGCCAAGATTCAGCGCTACCCCTGCCGCCCGACCCGACAGCAAATCGGAGGGGGTGTCGCCAATGTTGACAACAGCTTTAGGGTTAGTAACGCCCAGCAACCGCATAGCCCGCTCGATCATTTGCGGATACGGCCGACCGCGCTCTACTTCATCACTGGCAATGGAGGCCTGGAGTAAACTCGTGGCAGTCCCGACCCGCTGTTCATCAAGCCCATCGAGCCAGCCCAGTTTTTCCAGAATAATATCGGTTACCACGCGGTAGAACCCTGTTGTCAGGGCAATGGCGATGCCGCGTTTATGCAGGTAGGCAAACGTGTCGAGGCACCCCTCGGTGGGTGTGGCTCCCTTGGTGAGGTAGTGGTTTTCCAGAATGCGCCGGAAAGCCTCATAGGAACCATCGACCTGCGGTTGCACCTCAGGGCTATCGTCGCCTAACTGTTCTTTCCAGAGTGTCTCGAAAACATAGCGTTTGGCGAGACCCTGCATGGCCAGAATCCGCTCATCGGTAACAGACAGGCCTGTCTCGACGGCGGCCTCTGCAAAACACCGTTCTACTTCGTGATGGTCGGTAACGGTCGTACCGGCCATGTCAAAAACTACAAGTTGAATTGGCTGCATAGATTGGGGAACGAGAAGAAACGTAGGCAAATCAACAAAAACTTTCGATACCCCAAACTTCGGTCGGATTAAGAAATAAATAAATTGAGCTAGTGTATTTATATAGGCCGTTGATCAGGTCGCTTTCGCTCATCAGGAGTACTTAAATATAATTTAACAGAGAAAGCTCATTTATGAAGCGTCGAAGCGGGGACTTGTACAAGTCAATAGTACCAGGCAGAGACAGCCCCGAAATTTAACGTTTTTAAGATTGTCCTTTGGCTTATAAGCCTTTCTGCAAACGCTTGCGGTAACGTTTACAGAAAAAAGCGGCCTAAGTCACCCTATACAATCGACTACTTATTGCATTGACCCTTTATATTCGTGTAAAATAACCAGCAAACAACTCGATGAGCTACTAAAAAGCGTTTCACCTTCCTCAGCACAGGATCTCGCTATAATTGTATTTTCGCAGGAAAGGGCCAGCGCATTCAGTAGGTAAAATCGGTTCATTTTTTAAGCCAGCGGGCACTATCTATTACTATGCAAACTCAAACGACAACTCAGCCAGATAGCCACTTTGACCAAAAGACAGCCTTTGAAAGCCGCTATGCTTCTTCACCCGGCGAAGTAAAAGGTATGGACACAACGCAACTCCGGCAAAACTTCCTCATCGAGACGTTATTTGTTCCCAATCAATTTCGGTGGGTGTTGTCTTTTTTTGACCGCTATCTTACTGGTGGCATAATGCCCGTTGACAACCCGGTGACGCTTGACACACCCGATCAGCTTAAGGCCAACTATTTTTTAGAACGGCGCGAATTGGGTATTATTAATGTGGGTGGATCAGGCCAGGTAGTGGCCGATGGCGTTCCGTATGATCTCGATTATAAAGAAGCCCTTTACATTGGTCGTGGTACTCAGGACATTCAATTTATTTCCTATCAGGCCGATACTCCCGCTAAATTTTATCTCAATTCCACACCTGCACACGCCAGTTACGCAAGTCGTAAAATAGCCCGCGCCGACGCAGACGTGGTTACCCTGGGCAGTATGGAAACAGCCAATCACCGAACCATTAACAAATTGCTGGTTAACAGTGTACTTCCTACCTGCCAATTGCAGATGGGTATGACTGAGTTAAAAGCAGGGAGCGTCTGGAACACCATGCCCGCCCATACACACGACCGACGCATGGAAGTTTACTTCTATTTTGAAGTACCCGAAGGACAGAGTGTCTGCCACTTTATGGGCCAGCCGCAGGAAACGCGCCACATCTTTATTCAGAATGAACAGGCCGTCATTTCACCGAACTGGTCGATTCATGCCGGGGCCGGCACATCGAACTACACCTTCATCTGGGGCATGGCCGGTGAAAATCTCGACTACGGCGATATGGATTTCTGCGCAATTACTGATCTCAAATAGAGCCATCAAGCTACCAAGAGAATTACCTCAGCAACAGTTAGTTTGGCGTACCTTTTGCCGGTACGCCGGTGTGGCAGGAGGGCTCTTGAGTTACGTCGATCTTCCAGCAACATTCATCAATGGCTGACCTGTTTATCGGGTATGGAAAGAGGCAGGCTCAGTTCAGAGGGAATACGCTCCAGGTCCAGTCGCTTTGCGGGCGCAATCACCAGAGGCACGGCCTCGGTAACCACATTACTGGTATCCAGGCCATACGCTTCCTTGGTCGACAAGGCAATGCGTTTAAGCAGGAAATAGCCTCGCATAATCATCTTCTGGTAGGTACTTAACTCGTTGTCATAAGACAGGAACCGTTTGAAGAGCACAAATCGAAAATCGCCGGCAATACGGTGGATATTGAGCGAGCGATACTTGGTTTCTATCGTCACTTCCTGATCGGCAACCATATCCAGAACTACCTGCCGAAACAGGAAATTCAGCCTTGGCTCCACCCGAAAACCCAGGTAAAACGTTACGAAATAGACATCCTCGGCGGCCAGCGTGTCGACTTTATACCGCATACCATAGGGCTCATCCTGTACACACAAATGAATAAACCAATAGATATCGGCTCGTTTGGGGGCGCGATTTAAAATGGAGAATAAGGTTTCGGCTTCAATCTGGTGGTAATCATCGGCAGAGGTCAGATACACCAGATGAGTGGCAAACTTGGGCACATTCTGGTCGTTGCTGAGTTCCTTCAGCACAGGCAGGTTGCCGGGCAGGGTGTCGTACTGAATCAGTTCATGAGTAATTGTTTCGCCCATGTACCAGAAGACCATCATGCCCATTAACAGCAGGCCAAGGGTGATCGAAATCCAGCCCCCTTCTTCGACTTTAACCAGGTTAGCAGCCAGAAAGGTTATCTCTACGATCAGAAACAAAGCTGTAATGAGCGTCGTCAGCACCTTGTTGGCCTGTTTCATACGCAGGTAAGCGTTGATCAGAACGGTAGACATCAGCATGGTCAGTGTAACGGCCAGACCATAGGCAGCTTCCATATTTTTGGATTCACGGAAGTGGAGCACAATCAGGATACAGCCGACCATCAACCCCCAGTTAACAAAGGGTACATACAACTGTCCACGCTCATTGGAGGGATAGGCTACGTGCTGTCGGGGCCAGAAGTCAAGGCGCATGGCTTCACCTACCAGTGTAAATGCACCGCTGATGAGTGCCTGCGAGGCAATGATAGCAGCCAGCGTAGCCAGAACAATGCTAAACACCGTAAGCGGAGCCGGGACAATGCTATAAAAAGGGCTGGTCTCACCAATGCGCTGACCCAGGTGCTGCATCAGGTAGGCCGTTTGACCCGCATAGGACAGCAGTAGCATCGCTTTCACGTAAACCCAGCTCACCCGGATGTTACCCCGGCCGCAATGGCCCATATCGGAATACAACGCTTCGGCACCGGTCGTACACAGGAAAACGCCCCCCAGCAGCCAGAATCCACCCGGATACTGCGTCAGTAAGCGAAAGGCGTAAAGTGGATTGATGGCCAGCAGTACCGACGGGTGGTGGAGCAACGCAATGAAACCGATAACCCCGATAAATGTGAACCAGGTAAGCATGACCGGCCCAAACAGACGCCCCAGCAGCTGAGTACCAAATTGCTGAACGACAAACAGTGCCACCAGGATACCGATAACGATGGGTTCGGTCTGGAGTTTAGGGTCAAAAATAAGTAGCCCTTCAATAGCTGATGACACCGAGATGGGGGGTGTAATAAGGCCATCAGCCAGCAAAAACGAACCACCCACGATAGCAGGAATAATTAACCAGCGACCCGAAAAGCGGTGAACCAGCGCGTAAAGAGAAAAAATACCACCTTCACCTTTATTATCAGCCTGTAAGGTGATGAGCACGTACTTAACCGTTGTCTGAATGGTGAGTGTCCAGAAGATACACGACAACGTGCCCAATACCAGCAGCTCAGTCAACTCCTGACCGCGCACGACTGCTGCCAGAACGTAAAGCGGAGATGTCCCGATGTCGCCAAAAACAATACCTATGGCCACGAGTAATCCTTGGGGCGATACCTTATTAATCGAGTTGGCAGACATGGAATGCAGCGAGAACCAGTTGTGAGCGGATAAAGAATAACAAGGGTATAACCGCTCGCCATGTGCTTTGTTCGGTTCACTCGAATGTAAAAATCAATGATTATTCAAAAGTCTTGTTTACCTGAAACAGCTCATTCAAAATCAACCAGGTATTCACTCAAATCAGGCAATTAATCGTCCTTTACATCACTTGTAAAGTAATGTGTCAGTTACTCAAAGGACTTACTTCTTCACAGAAATCAGCTTTTTTTTCAACTCGCCGATAACCTGCCTGGTTTCGCTAATACGCTCCTTAAGGCCTTTCTTATAGTACCAGGCCCGAAACTCAGGATTGTCGCTGTGCGTGTCCAGTTCCTGTTCTAATTCAAGAAGGTATTTTTCGCTTTGCGTCAGGTAGCGTTCAACGGTTTCGGGATTGTGGAAACCGCCCCCATCAACGCTGACATATACTGGTGTTGTATGGGCGGCCTGATTGGCATCGCCATAACAACGAGCGGCAATCCATAGGCCCTGTGCTACGGAAGGCAGTTCTAGTCTAACGATTAAATGCCCCGATGATTGGCCCGGATCCTTCTTGGTGACTCGCCCCAGTACCCGCCCATGCGCTACAATTTCGAGGGCTTCGAGCGGACTTTGCCCCGGTTGTCCAAAAGCCTCTGCCCGGATAATTACCTTGCTGCCTTTACCCAGCGCCAGCCGATCGCCGGGCAAGGCATCGTTCACCCTGAAATCAAGAATTGGCCCGCTCGTTACGAACGTATGACCAGCGGCTACGGCTTCTTTCCAGGCAGCATAACTCAACGGCTTATTCAGGTAGGTATAAAATCGAGCGTTACCAATGCGTGCTGAATGCTCAGGCGGGCCATGATCGTGGTCGTGCCCACACCAGGGGAAATCGGAACCGGCAGTGGCTGTCAGCGGAAAGCCCAAATCCAGCATACGGTAATAGTTTTCAGTATGCAATGGCTGGTCGGAGACACAGTATTGCAGGAGTTCCAGTATGTCAACTTTAGCGCGAAGGCCATCGAGCGTTAAGCCCCGGTACCCATGAAACGATTCGGCCTGGTGTGCATAGCCGGTCAGGCCACCGCGTTTGTGCAGTTCATCGAACACCTTGTCGTAGTAATAATAATCCTTCCCGTAGCGTACAGAACCCGTAGCCCCAAACCCCAGCGCGTGGCCTAGTTCGGGCGTTCGGGGGTCTTCCTGACCAGCCATAAGCAAGTAGTTGCCCTGCTGGAAATTCCCCGTTGAGCCAAAAGCGTATTGCGGATAATAGGTTTCCCAGAAATCCCCCATTTTCAGTAAGACGCCCACGTTTACATCTTCGGCCTGCACCCAGTCCAACAGCGGCTGGTTTTCGCGCGGGGAACGCCGAATATGAATATGGTCATCGGCCGAGTACCAACCCCGTGCAGCCATGTGTATCCAGCGGCCAAGGATATACGTTTTTCGGAATACCTGCCCCGGCCTCACCACCAGCGAATGGTACTGGTTGATGTATTCATTGCCTTTCATTAATGTGAGTTGATAAGTACCCGGCGGCAGTTGAATGTTGAACTGACCCGGCACATAAAACGAGCTGTCGGGCTGAAAACCAAAGCCATCGGCATGATCCCACAGGCCATACGAAACGGCGACAGCCTCATTGGGTAATGTCTTTACAGGCTTGTTCGACTGCGTCAACCGCACACGTACAGGTGTCAGCTTACCTGTTTTACTATCGCGTATGTCAATATGGAGCGAGCCGAGTAGCTGTTTCTGTGCGTAGGTGTCGTTCAGCGAAATCAAGCCTAAGATGCCACACAATAAGCCAGCATATAAATAGGCAAAGCGAGTGGTGCTGAAGCTATTGTACACTGGAATGGTATTCCGGTGGGCCGACAGGCCAAAAAGGGCGGCTAATAGGCCTGTCGGCCCACCGGAATACCATTCCAG
>CAXTJJ010000016.1:0-25154 GCA_964244155.1 uncultured Spirosoma sp. | reverse complement strand
ATGTAACACGTATTTAACCTTTAAACTTTGTGTCGTGATGAATATGTCCCAGTTCAACCAATTTTCTATCCCGGAACAAGTCGTGCTGATTCCTATAAAAGGTCGCTTTGTTGCAGAGCGGCAAAGCATGGGCCATCTTTTCAGGCTTTACTACTGGGGCACTCACTTTGTCGAGATTTATTATAGCTGGCCCGTCGGCCGGGGAGAAGGGGCACAGTGGGAGCCTTATTACGTAGGTTCTTTTACCGATGGGGCTGGCTGTTCAGACCGATTGATGATGTACGTAGATCATATCCGATTAGACAGTTTATCGTAAGTAGTTTTTGTAAATATACTGTTCATTTTAAGGTAGTTAATAGATAGCTGGTTAGTATGCTTTTACCGTGCTTTTACTGTTCTTGTGCTTTCCTTAATTCATAACTAAACTATATTGATAACAGGAGTCGGCCATCTATTAAGTAGTCTATACGTTTTTCATAGTAGTTTCCTGGTACCGTACCCGCTTATTGCCTATAGGTAAGCGGGTACGGGTATTTTTTGTCTGGCTGGTCTTGAATAGGGCTACAAGAAATGTCGTAAATCCCCCCTTATATTGCCTTTATCAGACCCCATCAATGTCGGTCAGGAACGGTAAATTTGTTAGGATCATTCACCAGGACAGTTGATTAACTAACGCATCAGCTAATATCCCTAAACGTTGAAATCATGAAAAAGACAAAAATTGCCTACTGGATTTTTACAGGTCTGTTTGCTTTTGCTATGCTGGGGTCAGCTATTCCCGATATTATGGTTGTTCCGATGGCAGTACAGGGATTCAGGGAACTGGGTTATCCAACCTATCTGATTCCATTTTTGGGTGTTGCCAAATTGCTGGGCGTCATAGCCATCCTGGTTCCGGGTTATCCACGCATTAAAGAATGGGCGTATGCCGGATTAGTATTCGATTTGCTGGGGGCTACGTATTCCGTTTACAGCATCGGTAAGGCTGTGAGCGACTGGGCACCTATGTTGGTTATTCTGCTGGTTGGCGCCGGGTCCTACGTTTACTACCACAAAAAGCTGGCAGCTATAGTTGTCGCAAGTAAACTGGAGTCACAGTTAATTGCTTAGTAGGATAGGACAATAGGGAAGAGTATATTTTTTGACAGGATTACAGTCATCCTGTTAATCCTGTCAAAAAAAACGTGTTCTACACCCGGTAGGTCATATCTAGGCACAATAACCTGAAGCACATTTTGGGTGGCGGAAATAGCAAACTCTGCACACTTACTTCGTAAACAAAAAGAGTGTGTGCCCTTCCTCGCTTTCAGCCACAAATTGACTGTCAATAACGATAAAGCCCATCTCGACAAACCAGGATTGATAGGTTGATGCATAGGTATGGCTCCAGTACATGAATGAGCCCGGTTCAATCCAGTCGGTATCTATGCCGCTCCATTCAGCAGCACCGACAATTCAAAGAAAGTACCCATCGGGTTTAAGCCATTGATAGACAGAAGCAAATAAGGCTGCTTGTTCGGCTAAGGGGAGGTGGATAATGGAATATAAGCGATAAGCCGTTGGAATACCATCGGCACAGCCCAACTCAATAACACTAGCGTTTGCTGGAAGAAGCCGGACGAAATTACTTACTCAGTCGGTATAACGCTGTGTATTCCCCTGCTCGTAATACGTTCGGTATCGGCTGCCGAGCCTGTCATAACCGGCTTTTACAATGCGTTTGGGGCCTTCCAAGGTGTATAAAGGCTCTCTATTTGATTTGTATACCATGAAATTAAACTACCTGGGCGATACGCGGGATTCGGCGGGCTAAACTACTACAAAGCCAGCTTGCGAATACGGCTCCTGAAAAAACAAAACCAAACTTCATGATGGCAGGTATGTCTGTAGTTAACAAAGCAAACTGTAGCCAGGTAACAAATCCATAATGCACGATATAAATACCGTAGGCATTGGCTGATAGACTGGACCAACTATTGTTTGGACGGTTGACTTTTTGCCTGAAAAAGCTCAGGCAGGCACTCAAACTGCTCAGGCAACTGCCTACAAAAGCCAGATCATAAAGAAAGTAACCTTCTATGGATGTTAATTGCCCTTGCTTTACCCAAACAGCGCCTGCCCGGGAGATTATTATGAATAGTATGTAGCAGACCAAGCTCATCGAGAGCCAAAATATCCAGCCTTTACCCAGGAGTTTGGTATCTCTGAAAAGGTGACTCTGCCAGTCTGTGGCACTCAAACAACTACCTATTAGAAAGAAAAGCAAATAAAACAGGAGTCGATTGAGTTGAAAGTCAAAAGGCCCCCATTGACCCACCCAGGTATATTGGCCCACCCACAAACTTAACGGAATCAAGCTGAGTGCCACCAGTACATAAACGACTAAACACAGGCGGAGGGGCTGGCGGCTCAATTTCTCAAGCCAATGCCCAACGGTTTGAAAAAAAGATAGACCGCTGCTGAAAAGAAGTACAGCTATGCCATCAAATGCCAGTAAAAGCCAAATAAACCACGGAGGCCCGACCGGCCATTTTTGATTGATAAGATAATCGCGTATAAATGGAATGAAATGAGTCGAATGAGTCGCCTGATTGAATGAGGGAAGGTAAGCCAATGGAATTAAAAACAGTTCAGCAATCAGAAAAGGAATGCCAAGCCGAACAAGCCGGTCAGCCAAATAGGCTTTCGCTCCTTTTTTGCTAAGCCCTTTGAAAACAAACAGGCCGCTGATGAAAAACATCAGGGCCATAAAGAAAAGGTCATTGAACCCAATAAACAAATCCAGTCCTATCCAGCGCCTATCATCAACGATAGGCGCAGTCGAGTGGATGTAATGTGTGGGGTCAAAATAAGCAAAAGTAGGATAGGCTAGAGCTGCATGATGTGCAACAACAAGAAGCGTAACAAACGAACGCAAATAGTCCAACCAAATCGCTCGCACGTTACCTATTTTCATAAACTGTTTTTAGAAAGTAGACATATTTTTTCTAATGACAGCCATAAATCAGAAAGGTTGCATCTCAGTGATTAGTAAACCACTGTGTTGTAAGTGATTCAATCAGTTTGGACAGGCGTACTTGCTGGCAGACGTTATTTGGTAGCTATATAAAAGAAATCCAGGCTTCCGGCGGGGTCTTTGCTCACCAGATAATCCGTATAGTCTATTTCGGCGGCAATACCATCAGCTTGTAGAAGTCGGTTGCGGTTCAGGCGGTTCATCAGGTCGTAAGGCACCTGTAATAATCGCCGGGGGAGCCTGTACTGCAGATTGAAGATATCGAAACGTGTCAGTTTCTTGACCGATTCTTTATTTTGCTCGTAATAGGTCATCACCTTCTCATTTCCGTGAATGCCCTTTGTGTCGACTTTTGAGAAATATTTACCCATGAGCGACTTTAGTCCATCGGCATAATACTCCCGAACGTGCCAGGGGTTGCGCGTAAGCGAAAAGGTTTTATTGACAGTGGTCAGCAATAATTTGCCGCCCGGTTTCAATACACGATGCGCTTCCTTAATAAACAGATCGTCGTTTTCGATATGCTCAATGACCTGAAACGTTACGATAAAATCGAACGTATTGTCAGGTAAACTACTTAAAGGAGGAATATTGGCCGCTATGAATGTCGAGTTAGGGTATTCTGCACGAAGGCTGGAAATTAATTCCTCATTCTTGTCGATGCCAGTATAATGATCAGCCGCTTTGGTCAGCAATTCCAGCCCCCGGCCCCAGCCGCACCCAATTTCGAGCACGTTGCCACTTACCAGGGCAGCTGCTTCGACATAGGGAAACAAAAGGCGTTGGTGAACAGGGTTATCCGATGCGATTTCGGCGGAAGTAATTTCAGTTGTCTTATACATGCGTTTGCAATTCAGTTGGCAAAATTACTCTTTTGCAGTAAGTAAAGAAAAATGAACAGCTTCAGTAACTCAAAAGAGGTCTTTTTTTCGTTATTAATGAACCATCTTGAATCAGATAACTAAACCAATAAGCCGGGCCGCCGGAGCGGTTTCAAAAACCTTACAGGTTTACAGGATTCGATTTTACACTGTTGTTTATGCGTATTCTATCTGCTTTACTTTTTGTTTGTTTTGTAGGTGCCTGTTCGACCGCAAAAAAAACGCAACAGGCTCGTGCCAATGCGGCCTATGATGCCCGCACGGAAGCGCAACGGAATCAGGCCAATCGACCAACTGTTCGTCCTGACGATGCCCAGCGCACCAACGCCACATTGCCACAGGACGATGCAAAGCGCAACGACACTCGTCCAACAGCTACGGTTGGGCAGGCACCAGCACCCGTTAAGGTCATGACCGATGGCCCGGCTTTGGGTACGACTCCGGTTGTATCAGCCAAAACCGCCGGCGAATGGGTGGTAACGTCGATTAAAGGCAAGTTTCTTACGGCCGATACCAACAGCGTTCGAGTGTACATGGATATAACCGCCAAGTCGCCATCGGGCGATAACATGGTTAGCCCGGCCGATTTTTCGGAGCATTTCCTGATTGCTTATGTCATGTATCCCGACTATAACAACCGCGAACGGTTAGGCTACGGCACTGTGCCCCTCAATGCCCAGACCGTAGGTATACAGGGCGATCACCTGACATTGACATTCGACGTAAAACGGCCCAAAGATGCCGCCAATGCCGTTCTGCTCACCGAAATTACGGAAACAACGAATGGTACAAAAGCACGTAACGACCTATCGCTGCGCTTTAAAGGCACTAAGTTGAGTGACCGCTATACGCTGTTCAACAAAAACGGGAAACAGCCGGAATTACGGAATTATGTGAATGTCAACGACACGGTTATTATTCGGGATGTGAATGGTACCAGCAAGAAACTATTTGGCTTTCGCTATCGACACGATTTCGAAGCGGCTTCGTCGCCTATGAACACCGCGCCACGTCCGGCGTCGAAATCCCTGTCAGAAGATTCGACCCTTACCATCACTACGAATCAGCCATTTGTTATCCCGCGTGAAGGACTTTATTACTTTCTGGAAGATACAACCGATGCTTCCGGTATTGGTTTGGTGGTGACCGACAAGCGTTTTCCAAAGCTGACCCGCCCCGAAAAACTAATAAAGCCGGTCTTATATGTAAGCACCAGTACCGAAATCGGCGAATTGAATCAGGCGCAGGATACTAAAAAGGCCTTTGATCGCTATTGGCTGAGTCTAATGTCGGGCAATGAAGAGGTGGCTCGCAAAACGCTGAAAGCATACTTCGACCGGGTTGAAGAAGCGAACCGATTATTTACGAGTTATAAAGAAGGCTGGAAAACCGATAAGGGCATGATTTACATCGTACTCGGTGCTCCCGACCGGGTGCAACGGAACCGGGAACGTGAAGTGTGGGTTTATAATCGCCGGGCTAATGTCTCGGAGGTAAACTTTACCTTTACAAAAAAACCGAATCAATTTGTCGAGGATCATTACGAACTGGTGCGCTTTATTGAGTATCAGCCGGTATGGTACCCGATTGTCGAAGCATGGAGAACCGGAACAATTCGCGAGTAAATCGCTCATCTAATTCCCGCCCCGGCGGGAACCGCCCCGGCGGGTCAAAACCACAGTTCCGGCCCGAACCAGACGAGATGGTGTTTGGTATTCAGTCTGTTATCGAGACCCTCAAGTCTGATCAGCAGATTGATAAATTATATATGGAGAAAGGGCTAAGCAATCCCGATATCCAGAATCTTGCTTTTCAGAAACGTGTAACCATTCAGCGCGTACCCGTCGAACGTCTTGACCGCTTTACTCGCAAAAATCACCAGGGCGTTGTTTGTCTGATTGCTCAGGTGCAATATGTCAAACTGTCGAATGTCATCGCCGATGTATATGAGCGGGGCGAGGTTCCCTTTTTTCTGCTGCTGGATCGCATTACCGATGTTCGTAATTTCGGCGCTATTGCCCGAACGGCAGAATGCACGGGTATTCAATGCATAGTTATCCCCGGCCGGGGGGCTGCGGCTATCAACTCCGACGCCATGAAAACATCGTCGGGTGCCCTGAACCACATTTCCGTTTGCCGTGAACCCGATCTGACCGAAACCGTAAAGTACTTGCAGGAGTCAGGCATTTCGGTAGTAGCCTGTACTGAGAAATCAGTTCGTGACCTGTATGAACGCACGACCGACCTAACCGGCCCGATGGCAATCATTATGGGTTCGGAAGAAGACGGTATATCACCCGAACTGCTTCGGATGGCTGATAATCACGTTAAAATTCCGCTGCTGGGGGCTGTTGGTTCGTTGAACGTGTCGGTGGCAACAGGCGTGATCTTGTACGAAGCTGTGCGTCAGCGAAGTGTGTTGGCCAGTGTAGGCTTATAGATGTACCTTTTTCCCGTTCTCGCTCGGCTTGGCCGAGTGAGATCTATTTTTTAACGGCCTCTGGCCGACAAACACAAGCCAAAACGGGCCAGAGGCCCTTGAAGCAATAACACTCACTCGGCCAAGCCGAGCGAGAACGGGGCCGGTCCGATGCTTCGGTTGGGGGAGGTAAATAGCTGAAATCATTACTCAACCTCGTATACGCCTGGCCTTCCTGCTTATTGGTCTGGCATTACCAATTCTGGATAAGTATTTTCAAAACCCAACACCACATAACCAGACATAAAAAAAACACCGGATGCTGTCCGGTGTTTTTGTGTTTAGGCTTTTTTGCCTTTTGTTTTTCCTTTGCCGGAACCCGCTTTTTTAGCCGGGCTGCCATCGAGTGAATTAATCCAGACTGCCAGTTTGGTTGCGTCTTCCTTTGGCACTTGTTTCATCGGTGCCATTGGGGGATAACCCGGCCAATGCGATGGAATCGGGTTATAGATAAGGTTGACGATTTCCTCTGTGGAATATTTCTTTTTGGCTACATCTGCATAAGCGGGGCCCACTAACCGTTGGTTTGGGCGATGACAGGCAATACAGGTGTATTTCGTCATCAGGGTATTCATCTCCGCTGGAATATCGGATGGCGCCTGCGCATTAGCGTCGATAGAGGCTACGGCCAGCGAAGCCGAAGCGATGAGAATGCCAACTAGTTTTTTCATGTGAATCGGGTAAACGATAAATAAACGAATAGATTGAGTAAGGGCAACAAGTCAACCGCGCAAAAATAGAGGGTTTGCAATGATAACCCAATTTTGGCTTCGGTTTTTCCTATTAAACCACTTGTTTGACAGTTGTTCTTGAAAAACGTTTAAAATTGCCAAAAATAAAAACCATGCAGCCTCTCGACCGCTTTTCGGGTCATGCCGATCTATATGCCCAGTACCGAATCGACTACCCCACCGAATTATATGATTTTATCCTGCGTGTAACCCCCAACAAACAAACTGCCTGGGATTGTGCCACGGGAAATGGGCAGGTAGCCGGTGCATTGGCCGATATGTTTGAGCGGGTTGACGCAACCGACATTAGCGAGACACAACTCATTCTGGCCGTTAAAAAAGCGAACATCCATTACCAGACCAGCCAGGCTGAACAAACGCCCTTTGCTGACCATACCTTCGACCTGATCACCGTAGCGCAGGCATTACACTGGTTCGACGTGAACGCCTTTCACCAGGAGGTTAAGCGCGTGGCCAAACCCGGTGCCACAATTGCCGAGTGGGGGTATGGGCTGGTGCAACTCGGTCAATCCAGACCGGGAACTGAGCTTGACCTGGTCATGCTGGATTTTTACCGGAACCGCATTGGGCCGTACTGGGACCCGCAACGAACCTATATTGATAATGCCTATGCCACCCTGCCCTTCCCATTTGCCGATGCACAACGGGCTTCGTTCACTGCCCGGCGCACCTGGTCGCTGGAGCGCTTTTTAAACTATCTGCGCACATGGTCGGCGGTGCGGCAGTATATTCATGAAAACGAAGAAGACCCCGTCAACGCGTTGGGAGAGGCCCTGGCCCCGCTTTGGGGCGAGGGTGAGCGCGAGGTTCAGTTTCCGATTTTTTTGCGGGTGGGACGGGTATGACGTGGACAACGGGTTTCGCCTACGCTGTCACTCTTTGACTAAACGGACTGTTCGTGTTATTGTGCCTATTTTCAACTGAAGTAGAAATACGCCAGCAGGCAGGTTAGTGCCACCAAGTGACCACTAGTGAAGGCCGGGTTCTTGCACCGTCTGGCCCCGTTCTAGTCGAAACACATGACCATTGACGCCCAGTAAGGTTTTACCTGGTGCTGGACTACAACCAGATCAACGGCACCTTCAACCGCTACGAGTCGGACGCGACCCCGGAGCAACATCGGTAGGATGCGGTGGGGGGGCAACCGGGACTACTTTTATGGCCGGGTGTACGCCTACGGCTACGACGGGGCGGGGCGGTTAAGTGGCTCGGAGTACACGGGTAACGCGGGCGAGGATTACAAAGTGAGCAACCTCACTTATGACAAGAACGGAAATCTGCTAACCCTGAAACGGGGAGCCAGCGGGGGCATCGACGCTTTAACCTACAGTTATAGTTCGGGCAACAGCCTCTTAAGCGTGACCGATGGTAGCCCCAACACGGCGGGTTTTAGCGATGGCAATAAGACGGGGAATGATTATACGTATTGGCCCGATGGGAGCCTAAAGAGCGACTTAAATCGGGGTATCAGCCAGATTCAGTACAATCACCTGAAGCTGCCCAGTCGGCTCAGTTTCAGTAGTGGCAAGGTGGTGAGTATTCGGTACGACGCTCAGGGCACCAAGCTCAGTTTGAGCAGCACCCTGAGTGGAGCCACCAGTGTGCGGGACTATGTAGCGGGGGTGTACCAGTACCTGACGCCAGCGGGGGGTAGTCGGGCCTTGGCCGAGATTGCCCACGAGGAGGGGCGCTACACCCCAGCGGGGGGCTACGAGTACTGCTCCGAGGTTTTATAACTCCCAGATCACCCGCACCACTTTGCCGCGTACACCGATGGTCTGGAAGAACTCCAGCCAGTGCAGTTGTTGCGGGCCGAGATGGTCGGTGGGGGATTTGACTTCGACGAAATCGTACTCGCCCTGTTCATTCCAGACCAGTAGGTCAGGAAAACCGCGCGTATGTTCGCGGACGTTGCGGGCCATTTCGAGCAGAATCAGGCGCAACTGCTCAACGTCGAGCAACTCGATCATGCGCTGCACCAGCGTCAACAACTCATCCGACCAGTCGACCAACACGTTGGTGATACCATATTTGGCATTGAACATTCGGCCCGTATGGCGTCGCCAATCGTCCTTGGTGTCAAGTTCGGTGAGCCGTTTTTTTAATAACTCTTCGCGCTTAAGGTAGAAGTCGGGCAGGTAAAAATCGGATGGGGCGCGTTGTAGCGGGTGGTGGATGGCCGACACATTGGCGTCGTAGATAATATCCCAAAAAACCAGCCCGAATAAGCCGCGCCAGGGGTAGTTCTCGGTGAAGGCCGCGTCGAAATCCTGTTCTAAATAGTAATTCATTACCCCCGCTTCGACATGGTGCCGGTAAGCTGCCGGAATATTAACACTCTCAGCATCCGACAAAAAGCGGGTGGTCGCTTTACGGGTACGTTTCTTCTCGCTCAGTCCCAGAATTTTCTCCCGGAAATCGGTGGCAAAATACCGTTCTTCAGCGTTGAGGGGATTGACGGCGATTTCATCGCAAAGCGCGAGCGCTTCCTCTACCGATCCGTTACGGAATAGCAACCGAACGCGTCGTTCCCGGGCGGGAACCCGGTCGGAGAGTTCATAAACAGCCAGCGCCTGATCGGGTAGTTTTTGGCGTTCCAGAAAAGCACCCACGCGGCACACCAGTTTCTGATAACCCGGAATGGCAATCTCAGTCAGTTCAGGTCGGGTTTCGTTCCAGTTCAGGAACCAGTTATAAATATCGTCGGCGGGTGTTTCGGCTTCTTTCAGGTCGTAGAACTCTTCATTTGTCAGCGAGATCAGGAGCTTGTCTTCTACTTCTTTTCGGGTACGGAAGCGGGCCGTTAGTTTACTTTCGTCATACCGTTCAAAGTTGACCATACCCAGGTCGCGCACCACAAATTCGGTCATGTTGCTGCCCCGGTTGCCAAAAAACAGGTATTTCACCATCATGCCCTCGGCCTCGAAATTCATTTTGACCACCGTTTCGTGCGTGGTCAAACTCGTAACGATTTCAGCAAAATTCAACTCGTGCAGGGCGTACCGTACAACACCTTCCTTCTTCTCTTTAGCGAGTGGTTTGCTCTCTTCCGGTTCGAGGGGAAGAAGATTCAGTAGTTCGGGTTTGGTGAAAACACCCAATGCCGACTCGCCCATGATCTCGTGGTGCGTTGAGAGCCGTTCGACAAATCCGGCTAAAATTAACTCACCAACGGCTGCCGGTAAGTCAGTAATTTCGTTATACTGTAGTTTGTTTATGCGAAAAAATAGTCCTTTGCGATTGCTGAACCGCACATACAGGCACTGGGCGTCGAGGGATAAGGCTTCGAACCGCTGTATAAAATCCCGTTCGGCATCATTTAAAAGATTGCCGTACAGCCGTTTAACAAAGTCCAGCACATAGCGGAAATTGTCGAGGTAGTAACGGGGCGTAAGGAGAATTTTCTGTCGTCCAACCATGCAGGAATAATGGGTTTTTACCCATGCCTATATAACAAAAAAACAATCATTTATGTCCCCAGCCGATGTTCTGAATGAGTTAAGTAAACAAGGAGTTTTGCCCCCGAAACAACAAGCCGAAATAGCGGACATAGAGCAAAAAAAGCCCTTTTCGTTGCACTGGGAATTGCGTTCGATGCTCTACATCGGCATTTTGTTGATGAGTATGGGGCTGGGCCTCCTGATCTACGATAACTTCGACCAAATTGGGCAGGGGGCTTTATTGACAGCTATTGCCGCTGCCTGTATCGGCAGTTTTTATTTTGCGTGGAAGTATCGGCCCGATTGGACACCAGCCCAAACCAGGAGCCGTTCAACCTTTGGCGATTACGCCCTGATACTGGCGTGCCTCCTGTTTCTGACTCTCGAAGGATACGCGCAATACGCCTACAACGTGTTTGGCAATCGCTATGGCCTTGTGACCTTACTGCCTGCGTTGCTGTTTTTGCCGCTGGCCTACCGCTTCGACCATCGGGGGGTATTGAGTATGGCACTTACTGCCCTGATTTCTTGGGTGGGGGTTACGGTCAGACCACTTGACCTGTATTTTAAAACCAATTTTTTCAATCAGGGAACGGTGTTGTCGGCCATTGGGTTGGGCCTATTGCTGGTAGCTGTGGCCATAGGGCTGGAGCGAAAACGCATTAAACCTCATTTCACCTATACCTACCTCACCATTGCCGGGAACCTGCTGATGGTGGCTCTGTTGGGTGGCCTGTTTAACTTCGACGAAGCTCGATTGTGGTATGCGCTGGCACTGGCCATAGCCTGTGTCGCGTTCGATCAATATGCCCGACGTGGTCGAAGGTTCCAATCGGGCGATGCTGCCGATGGGTCATTTCTGTTTTTGTTGATGAGTACTGTTTATGGCTATATCGCAATTACATACCTGTTTTTTCATTACATACGACCGAAAGACGACGATGCCTATTACTGGTATTTTATTCTGACAGGCATCGCATTAGTATATTACCTGATGAGCCAATTACCTAAAGGCAACCGAACGAATGAGAGCATATAACGAGCAGTGGATCTATAATCGCGAAATTCTCTTGCAGTCAGAGCGTTGGCATCGGCAGGGGCTGGTTTCCGATGACCAGATCAATGCCATCCGAAAAGCTTATCCGGTAGAGTTTCGCCGGACAAACAGCTTCCTGGAAATTGGCTTGTTTTTATTCACGACCGTTGCTATTCTGGCTTGTTACCTACTGCCCGCCAGTATTTTCTCCGATCTGTTCAACAGTCCAACGGCCTATGGTCTGTTTAATATCGCCTTCGGGGTTGGCGTAGGCGTTATCGGTCACTTTATTATTAATCGGAGACTCCTATACCGCAATGGCATTGATAATGCATTTGTCGTTACCCTGACAGGGTTTTTGGCTTTCGGATTTAATCAGTTTTTACCCAATGGTCTCTCACTTGCCACGCATTGCGTTTTTACCTTACCGCTGTTGTTGCTGGTACTCTGGTACTATGGCGATACGTTGATTGCGTTCTTTGCCATTACCACATTTTACACGGCTATTTTTAATCGATTGCTAAACGAAAGTTGGGGAAAAGATGTGCTGCCGTTTGTTATGATGGGCGTTTCACTGGTGTTGTATATCGTTGTCAGACAGATCGTTAATCGGGATACCAAACAGGTTTATTACGCTGACCCGCTGAATCTGGCGCAATGGATTGCGCTTATTCTGCTGGCAGCCGGAGGTAATTATTTTGTCGTGCGCGAGCTGAACGGTCTCCTGCAAGAGTCGCGTCCGGGTATTCGTATTGGTGCAGATGCCCCTCAAATTGCCCTGGCTGGCTTGTTTTGGGTACTGACATTTGTCATTCCGGTTATCTACCTGTGGCAGGGTTTGACGAAGAAAAACAGAATGCTGAATATTCTGGGCACACTCGGTCTTATTGCCGCTTTCATTACTTTACATAACTACACGGGGCTTGTGCCGCTTAATGTATCATTGACCCTTGGCGGCCTCGTGCTCATTGGGATCGCCGTGTTCGGTATTCGGTATTTAGCCAGTCCCAAACACGGCTTCACGGATGCGCCGGACGACGATTCGCCCAATGACATGTTTATCAACGCAGCTAGTATTGCTGCGATGCAGGCAACCAGCACCTTACAACATGGGCCAAAAGACGACCTACAATACGGTGATGGCGATTTTGGTGGAGCCGGGAGTGAAGGGAAGTATTAGTTATTGGTTGACAGACGGTCTGTCAACCAATAACTCAATAACCACTACTTCATATTTCCTGAACTAGGGGTGTTACCCGATCAACCAGCATTCGTATGGTTGTTGTTTCATAGACCGCCAGATTGGCATCCCGAACGCGCAGCATAATGGGTCGTATGGAACAGGTTTCCTCGTCATCACAGTCATCGCAGCGAACGTAAAAGTTTAATGAAACGCATGGAGTAGGGGCAATAGGGCCGTCGATAATGCGGACGACCTGCGCCAGGGTGATGCGTTCCGGTTCAACGCGCAACAGATAACCGCCCCCTTTGCCTTTTTGACTTTGGAGGATCCCGTGGTTTCGTAAATCGAGCAAAATTGTTTCCAGAAATTTTTTGGGTATTAGTTCCTGTTCGGCTAGTTGGGAAATTAGAACGGGTCCTTTTCCATAGGCTTCTGTTAATGCCTTAAGTGCTTTGATAGCATATTTTGCCTTTTTCGAGATCATGGAATTGTGTAGTTTATGTGGGTATATGATGGATTTTTGATAATAGTCCTTTTGTCCTATAAAGTTTGTGCAGTATTTTGTAAATTAAAAATTTTACGACTTAACTTTAGATTAATTGGCATGGACTTCCGGCTGTTGGTCCATTAGCTTATATCAGTTTTTGGTATCTTTCGCTGTCAAGATGTATTTCATTAACCAGTAGGACTTCCTTATAAAAAAGAATTAGATCGCGGATGGCACGGATTGAACGGATTTTCGCGGATAAAACCCATTATCGGCCATTTTATCCGCGAAAATCCGTTCAATCCGTGCCATCCGCGATCTAATTTTAGTCATCATTGAGTGAATCCATTTTTTAAGAAAATCCTGCATTAACTAGTACTTTATGTTTAAAAAGTATAGCCCGTTCATAATTTGTATTGGTATTATTCAATCGGTTTCAGCTCAGGTATTGCCTATCACGATTCCCGCCGAGGCCCAACAAGCGGCCCGGTCTGTCCGCCCCACTGCTATTGAAGCACACATGCGCTACCTGGCCGACGATAAACTGAAAGGTCGGAAACCCGGTACGGAGGGCTACGAACTGGCGGCTCAGTATGTGGAGAAACAGTTCAAAACGCTGGGGTTCAAGCCACTTGGACAGCGGGGTACTTTCCGGCAGTCGGTGCCGCTTCGGAAAGCGCAGGTTCGTGAAGAAGCCAGTTTGCTTGCGTTGATTCAGGATGGGAAGGAACAGCCGTTAATGTACGGTAAAAATTTTATTCTCAGTCCCAACTTCGGCCAGCCGGTCAGTGATGTTTTGGCACCCGTTGTGTTTGTTGGGTTTGGCGTATCGGCCCCCGAACTGGGGTATGATGATTATGCCGGTATCGATGTGCGTGGCAAAATTGTGGCTTGTTTTAACGGGGCTCCGGCTGTTTTTCCATCGAATCAGCGGGCGTATACAGGCTCTGCCAAGCAGGAAATAGCCGCTGCTCGCGGTGCGGTGGGTATCATAACGTTTAGCCTGCCTACCGATGTTCGGGCGCGAATCGAGTCAAACGCGCCCCGCAACCGGCAGGCTACCTACCGCTGGACCGACCCGCAGGGAAAGGCCCAGCGCACGTTCCCTCAATTGAAAGTGGTTGCTTCATTGGGCGATTCAACGGCTCGCTCGCTATTCGCGAAAGCAACCAAAACGTTTGAAGAAGCACGGGTGGCCGCTAATCAGAGTAAACCACAGGCGTTTCCGATGAATCTGTCTGTTCGCGCGCACACCGAAACCGATCTGAACGATGGACTGGTAGGCGAAAATATTGTAGGAGTACTGCCCGGTACTGACCCAACGTTAAAAGATGAATATGTGGTTTATGTCTCTCACCTCGATCATCTTGGCGTTGGACGACCCGTTAAAGGAGATTCGATTTTCAATGGTGCGCACGACAACGCATCGGGTGTAGCCATCAACCTCGAAGCGGCCCGGCTCTTTGCGTCACTTCCCCAGAAACCTCGTCGGTCTATTGTATTCGTAGCCGTAACGGGCGAAGAGATGGGACTACTTGGCTCCGACTATTTTGCCAGTAACCCGACCGTACCTAAAGATAAAATAGTAGCGAATCTCTGTCTCGATATGCCGTTTTTCTTCCATCCATTGCTGGATATCGTACCTTATGGTTCCGAGCATTCGAGCATGAAAGGTGCCGTAGAAGCAGCCGCCAGATTTGTGGGTGTAAAGATAGCTAAGGACCCAATTCCCGAGCAGGCTGTATTTATGCGCTCCGATCACTTCAGCTTTGTACGACAGGGTATACCGGCTATTTACATCAAAAGCGGTTCTACCACCGGCGACGACCGCGACGGTACAAAACTCAACCTCGACTGGCGGGCCACGATCTACCATACGCCGAAGGATGATATGAATCAGCCTTTCGACTGGAACGCGGCTGGTCGGCATGTGCAGTTGCAGTTCCTGATTGGCTACCTCACAGCTCAGGCCGATAGCCGCCCTGTCTGGAACAAAGATGACTTTTTTGGTACCAAATTCGGTCCATCGGCAACGGTCAAAACAGAGTAAAGGCCTAAGCAGGACACGCATTTTTTGGACAGGATCCTTCGTTGTCGCTCGGCTCTGCCGAGTGACGACTATGTAGAGGGCGTCCCGCCCGTAGTTGGACTATCGAGTAACACGATCTACGGGCGGGACGCCCTCTGTATAGCCGTCACTCGGCAAAGCCAAGCGACAACGAAGGATTATAGGATTAACCGGATTTACGGTCAATAAAAATCCTGTTAATCCTGTAATCCTGTCCAAAAAAGATGGGTGTTTATCCAGTAGCTACATGCGAACTACAAACTTCACGCCTGTGTCTGCTAAAAAACTGCTAAGTTTGACCTCGTAAACCAACGACCATACGCAGTCGCATGAAAACCGTAGATACCTACAATTTTGCCGGTAAGAAAGCCCTCGTTCGGGTGGACTTCAACGTGCCACTCGATAAAGAGTATACTATCACTGACGACACTCGCATCAAAGCGACTATTCCAACCGTTCTGAAAATCGTGAACGACGGTGGTTCAGCCATTCTAATGTCGCACTTGGGCCGGCCGAAGGGTGGTCCCGAAGAGAAATATTCCCTTAAACATTTGCTGCCCGCCCTGAAAGAAGCGTTTGGCCGTGAGGTGAAATTTGCCGACGACTGCATTGGACAATCAGCTATAGATCTGGCGGCTAGTCTGCAACCCGGCGAAATCCTGTTGCTCGAAAACCTGCGTTTCTACAAAGAAGAGGAAAAAGGCGATGTTGCTTTTGCTGAAAAGCTGGCGAAGCTAGGTGATGTATGGGTAAATGACGCCTTTGGTACGGCGCACCGGGCACACGCATCTACGGCCGTAATGGGTCAGTTTTTCGAGGACCGCGTGGCGGGTTACGTCATGAATGCCGAGTTAGCCAATGCCAAGAAGATTCTGGAAGAAGCAGAACGGCCATTTACGGCCATCATGGGCGGAGCCAAAATCTCTGATAAAATCCTGATCATCGAAAAGCTGCTCGATACCGTTGATAACCTCATCATTGGTGGTGGTATGACCTATACATTCACCAAGGCTTTGGGTGGAAAAATTGGGAAATCGCTTCTCGAAGCGGATAAACAGGATCTAGCTCTTGAATTATTGAAGAAAGCGGAGGCTAAAGGTGTGAAAATTTACATGCCTGTCGATAACCTTTGCGCCGACGATTTCTCGAATGATGCCAATCGTCAGGTTGTAGCAACAGGTCAAATTCCCGACGGATGGGAGGGTCTGGATATTGGCCCCGAAACCATCGAACTGTTTAAAGAGGTCGTTCTGAAGTCGAAAACCATCCTATGGAACGGTCCGATGGGCGTGTTTGAATTTGAGAACTTTGCGCATGGAACCAACGCCATTGCTGAAGCGGTAGTGAAAGCTACCGAAGAAAACGGTGCATTCTCTCTCATCGGTGGTGGTGACTCCGCATCGGCTGTTAACCAGGCTGGTTATGGCGACCGCGTGAGCTACGTATCGACTGGTGGCGGTGCGTTGCTGGAATACATGGAAGGCAAAGTTTTGCCCGGCGTAGCTGCGCTGGAGTAACAAATAGAATAGACAAAAGCATAAAACATGCGCCATATCTTGAAAATATGGCGTATGTTCTGATACTTTTACAATTGGCTTAAAGCTGCCCTCGCTTTATTATCCACGCTATTCTTATACTCGTGGCGTTTGAAACTGAGGGCTTTCTGGAAGAACGACCTCGCACGAAGTCGGTCGTTCTTTTGTTGGTAGATGTAACCTAACTGCAAAGCCGCCGTAGCACCGAAAGAAAGCTGCTCTGGCTCACTAAGGGCCAACGCACGGGACAACCAGAAGATGGCCGTGTCGGGCTCGTTTCGGCGTTGGAAAATGCGTCCTATACGGTACGTGTATTCTGCCTTTTCGATCGTTACCGGAAATTTAGCTTCATTATAAGGGCGCAGATAAGCCAGAGCACTGTCGGTAAAACCACCATCGGAAGCCAGCCGCGCCCGCATGAGGATTTTTTGATTAGCTGATGCTCCCTGTCGTAAATACGATTCAGCAAACTTCTGAGCAGCTTTATCTGACTCGACTGTCGTTCGACCAACGGATATTACTTTTTGCAGAAGGGGGCGAGCAACCGCGTCTGGCTGATTAGCCAGCCATTGGCAGAGAAATAGCTTGTAATAGGAGTCTTTCAGAAAGTTGCGACCCTTATAGGTACTTAAAAATTGGTTGAAATGAGTTATTGCATCAGCGTACTCACTTTTCTGCAAGTAGATGTCGCCCAGAATATTTTCGATAACGGGCAGGGGTAGGTAGCTTTTGCCGTTCGGACGATTGGCCAGATAGGTGAGAGCCTGTTCACTGTGTCCGTTCTTTTGTTCAATGGTAGCGCCAAAAAAATGAAGAAGCAGATTGTCTGGATGATCGAAAACCAGACGTTTCAGGTTTTGTCCATCGGCACTGGTAAATTTCAGGACATAGGCCCGTACCATCAGGTCGATTAGCCTGGCTTCGAGCCCGAACGTTGGATCTTGCTGGGCACGCTGAAGCTCCTGTTGCCCTTGCTGAACATTGCCATGCAGACCCAGTAAATTGGCAACCCAACTGTAATTGTCAGGTACAGAGCCGATCATAACGTGCAACGTTCCCAGTGATTTATAGGTTGGTAGAAAGGCCGGAAAGCGCTTCTGGTTTTCGGCCAGCAGTTTATACGCCCGAATCACATCCCAACTGGCACTTACTTCTTTTCCGAATTTTAATTTTATAAAGGCCCAATGGAGCCTCACTTCGGCTAGTAACACACGTTGCCAGGGAGAGGTGTCGTCTAATTTCTTGAGAGCGTCGAGTCGATCATCTTCCCGGTTGCTTATCGCGGTAAACAGGCGGTCTTCGTCGGAGGTAACAAGCCTGAGCATGTCCAGGTAGTCCTCTACAAAAATATGAACGCCATTATCAGCCGACTCGCGAGCCAGTAGTTGTTGGCTTGATTGTACATCCAGTTTTTGCAGGTCAGCGTAAGCGCGTTGCAGGCCCGGTGTCCAGACGAAATCCTGTGCCTGAGTCAATAGCGTATGCAGTAGCATAAAGGCTGTGGCAATGACAATGCGGCTGATGGACGTGTACATGGTTCTGTATAGGCGGAAGCAGTACGGCAAAGTAACGGCAGGCAGGCCAAAATGACACAAAAAAAGGTCGCCTGATAGACGACCTTTTTCTAATTCTCTTGAGTAGCCTATCGGCCACGGCCTGTTGGCGCTGGTTCGGGAACACCTTCCACATCGGCGAAAATCCGGCCGCAATGTTCGCAGACAATGATTTTCTTTTTGTCTTTGATATCGGCCTGACGTTGGGGAGGAACCACGTTAAAACAGCCCCCACAAGCACCACGTTTCACCATCACAACGGCTAATCCGTTCAGGGCATTACCGCGAATTTTTTTGTAGGAATTCAGCAAACGCGCTTCGATGGTCGTTGCCTGTACATCACGTTGTTTGATGATTTCTTTTTCCTCTTCCTGGCTTTCAGACGTAATTTGATCAAGCTCCTGTCTTTTAGCTTTCAGATCTTCTTTCCGTTCGTTAAGAGCGGCCTGGGTTGTTTTAATTTCTTCTTCCTTACCCCGGACCCGGAATTGAGCTTCGTTGGCACGTTTTTCAACCAGCTCAATCTCAAGGGATTGTAATTCAATTTCTTTAGAAATGGCGTCAAATTCGCGGTTGTTGCGGACGTTCATTTGCTGATCCTTATACTTTGTGATCAGCTTCTCAGCGTCTTTCTTGGCCACGCGATTGCGCTCAATTTCTTCTTCCAGAGTCTTTATTTCACTCTGAAACTTGCCAATCCGGGTTTCAAAGCCAGCAATGTCGTCTTCAAGGTCACGGACTTCTTCGGGCAGGCCACCACGAATTTTTATAAGTTCGTCTAGTTGAGAATCAAGGGATTGCAGTTTCAGAAGAGCGTCTAATTTTTGCGCAATCGTCAGTTCCATTCGGAGATTTGTGTTTTAATGTATAATGAATAATGTTTAATGTATAATGATATCTATGTTAACTATCTGAAAATCGCTGTCATTCAGTGTTTTACATTATTCATTATACACTATTCATTAGAAATATCGAACCGGATTCGTATCCGTACACGATAAAATTACCGCAAAAGTAGTGAATTTTTTTGCCAAATGCTCGTAAATTAACTCTTTAGTAAAGACTTCGCTCTCATAATGCCCTACATCACAGATGCCGATGCGGTTCTCGGCATCAAAAAATTCGTGGTATTTATAGTCAGCCGTTACAAATACATCGGCTCCGGCCCGAACAGCATCGGGTAATAGGAAACTTCCAACGCCCCCGCAGACAGCTATACGCTGGATAGGACGGTCGGGGAGGGCCGTATAGCGGATCAGATTCAGCTCCATATGCGCTTTCAGATAAGTCAGCCATGCCATTCCGGTAAGTGGTTCGGGTAAATCGCCTATTGCACCGGAACCCACTTCCTGATGCTGATTATCCAAGGCGGTGAAATAATAGGCCACTTCTTCGTAGGGATGCGCCCGCCGAAGCGCACTCAACAGTTGCCCCTGCTGGTGGGTTGGCAGGATAACTTCAAGGCGATTTTCGCTTTCCTCGTGATACTCGCCTGGTTCACCAACTGTTGGCCGGGCCGTTTCTGTAGCCTGGAAGGTGCCAGTACCGGTAACGCGAAAGCTACAATTCTTATACGCGCCAATTTGTCCGGCTCCGGCGGTATAAAGCGCGTCAAGCACCGCCTGTGTGTGCGTTATGGGAACAAACGTAACTAACTTGGTTAATACCTCTGTTTTCGGAGATAATATCCGGACGTTTTTCAGGTTGAGTTTTTCGGCAATCTTGAAATTGACGCCCCCGAACACATTATCCAGATTCGTATGTGCTGCATAAAGAGCCACATTCTGTTTAATGGCTTTTATGACTGTCCGCTCCACGTAGGTTTTGCCCGTCAGTTTTTTCAAGCCTTTAAAAACAATTGGGTGGTGTGCGACAATAACGTTACACCCTTTATCAATGGCCTCATCCACAATAGCTTCCGTTATATCGAGCGTTACCAATACGCCATTGACAGTTGCATCGGGGTCGCCTACCAGTAAACCTACGTTGTCGTACGATTCCTGGTAAGCAAGGGGAGCCAAAGCTTCAATATGAGCTGCAAGGTGACGGATTTGGGTCATAATGAGGATGAAGGCAAACTATGTATATGCGAGTTGATTCGCAAATTACGGAATCTGCCGAAGATGCTTCCTGCATTGGCCTGATAAAGTCACTTAATCAGAATGTAGAAAAGAAAATTCATCAAATTGCTTCAACGGTAAATCTGCAACAGAACAGACCACGTACATATAGTTTGCACTTTTCTTTTCAATTGGGTCAGGCCGTCTTCGCAATGGGACGGTCTGATTTATTTATGTATGGGGTCAATTCGGATGAGTTTTTTGGGAGGGCCTGTAAGGTGGCTGTCACTTGACTCTTAGCTATGCAAATGATAAGCAATCCGTTAACATAGTAAGATCGCCAAGGCGATTAAATAACCTGAATGAGGAGACCAGCAATTTTGTTGCGGTGCGATAATTTTTAGTAAAAAATCAAACGGCTCGCTAATGGCAAGCCGTTGAAAACCTTCCTCTTTTTATCCAGATAGTACTTACGGGCCATATTTGAAAATAGATTTATATGGCTTAAATTTTTTTTAGCTTACATCTATATTATAGACAAGGATAGATATTTTATAAAATTAATTATTTGTTTATCAGTATGTTGTCTAATGATTGAATATGATTTTAATCGCTTGATTTTATAGAGAAAGATTTATTTTGCCTATCTTTATGTTATAAATAACACATACTAATAGCAAATGTCAAATATAGGGGATGAGTTAGAGACTACCAGTTCACAGGCCTTGGTGCGCTACATGCTTTACACGGATGTTAATCGCC
Organism: uncultured Spirosoma sp.; assembly: GCA_964244155.1. Lineage (GTDB taxonomy): Bacteria > Bacteroidota > Bacteroidia > Cytophagales > Spirosomataceae > Spirosoma. The sequence goes on along the minus strand of CAXTJJ010000016.1, from coordinate 3,902 downwards.
GACGGGCCACACAAGTGGGTGTAGATGTCTGGATGGACCACACGGCCATTTGTAGCGGCAAATATGATTATGCCACAAAACATGAACTGGTTTTCAGGGAAATCGATGACGAGCCCGGCCAATATAGAGTAGCCATGGTACCCTATATACGTCAGGTGCCTCACCCGAAAAAGATGGGAGTAACCATACCATTGCGGCTTGTCTATCTTACTTCTGAAGCGTTATGGCCATTTTTTGATCCCATAGAAGGCAAGCCTCTCGACAGGGCTATGCTTCCGGAATAAGGGGATACCTTATTATACTATGGGCGTACTATAACCCCATTTTAACGTAGCTGTCTCTTTACGGATTTACCTTTGAATGATAGTAGGTAAACATTGAACATCATGTAGATTACCCAAACGTCGGTCCCTCTGAGACTGGCGTTTTTCTTGCTGCCTACGCAAGGGAAGGTATTGTCAACACGCCCTAATATTCAGGCTTCAGATAGGCTTATCTTGTAGAGAATAAGATGAGTTGTTAGGAGAGAGCCCAGACGACAATACCGACAAAGGTTACGGTTAAGCCAGAGAAAAGAGCGATGACATTCAGACAAGACTGAATGGATTCTTCACGCTGTTTTTCGGTCATACTGGGATGAAACTCGACAATTTGTTCAATCAACTGCCGAGCCAGCCCTTTCTTCAAAACTGCATATGTTACCATTTGCTTTATGATTGTTTTTATTGTAATTCTTAGACTGCGGATTCTTTGAAATGGATATTATTTTGTTTTTTGGTTGAGAAGAAAAGTGAACGGTCGGCTAAGTGAGCGCAACCATTTCGTTTCTTAAGTTGGTTGACTTTGTTTTTATAAAACAATATAATGTCTGTAGAAAGGGTAGTATATATCGTTTATACTCAACCTTCATATTGCTTAACACATAAGCGATGAATTTTCTCCCGGCTTCGCTTTAGCCGCATCTTAACGGCACTGACCTTTATGGCATATTCGTGCGCAATTTGTTCAATGCTCATCCCTTCTTCATACTTCAGGCGGAGTAGTGCCTGTTCTTTGTCTGATAAAGTTGTCATAGCCTGTTTGACTAGCAGCAGAGCTTCTTCATGCAGTTGTGCCTCAGTTGATTCTGGCACATCATGCCTGGGATTATCCTCAAGCGAGCTAAGACTTAACCGCTTAGCTAAACGCAACTGATCTGAACAGTAGTTGTATGAGATCGAGTAAAGCCAGGTAGAAAAACTGGAGCGTTCCTGAAAAGCATCCAGTTTATTAAACACCCTTAAAAAAATATCATGTGTGAAGTCTTCAGCTTTGAGGGGATCTTTCGTCATGGACAAACAGCGCCGATAAACTTTCTTAACGTAGCGATTGTACAAAGCCTCGAAACAGGGGGCTGATTGATCAGTTCGAAACTGGCGAATCATTTCTTCATCCGTTAGAGAGGTATGCATAAAATAATAAAAGAAAAGTTGAAGTTGATGTATAGGATATTTCTAATAAGACGTAGGTATCATTATTCGGATACTGAAAATATATTAAGCGGTACATTTTGTTGATTAAGCCGAATTTAACTTAAATAGAGCTATATCCCTATTATCATTTAACTGTCTATCATACTTCTCAGGGCGTTCATTTACTAACTTACTTAAACCAATGATTAAGTAGACAGTTAAAGTGAAAAAATAATTAACGTCTATGAATTACAATTTCTTAAACCAAAGAATCCGTTTTGCAAGTGTGAGTGCTTCATGTGCTTTGCTGTTCATGCTGGTACTAAATAGCTGTCAGGACCATCGGCTGCCACTTCCGGGCCAGCAAATTCAACCTACCGGTCCCAAGCCGGATTATGCTCCCACCATTACACCGCCCATGCAGGCGGTCATTGAAGAGCTAGGACGACTCAGTCCCATCCCTCTCAATGAACTCAGCCCGCAACAAGCCCGACTACAGCCCTCGTTTAAAGATGCGGTAAATTCGATGCTTGATAAAAATAATATCCCCCGGCCCACCGCCAATGTTACGGTTAGCCAGCAGATGATTCCCGGCGCGGGAGGAACGCCCATTCGGATTGTTGTCTATAAACCCAACAACGTATCGGGTACGTTACCTGTAATTGTCTATTACCATGGTGGAGGCTGGGTAATTGCCAGTCCGGAAGTCTATGAATACTCAACACTGGCATTAGCCGAAGAAACCGGTGCTATTGTTGTTTCGGTCGATTACCGACTAGCACCTGAGAATAAATTTCCAACCGCTCATGAAGATGCGTTTGCGGCCTATAAATGGGTTAAGCAGAATGCTGCTAGTCTAAATGGAAATCCAGACAAAGTAGCTGTGGCTGGTGAGAGTGCTGGTGGAAATATGGCCATCACGGTCAGCATGATGGCTCGTGATCAGAACATAGGATTGCCTGTACATATACTATCAGTTTTTCCGGTTGCGAATAATGATTTGAATACACCCTCATACAATCAGTATGCCAATGCCAAGCCGCTCAATCGCCCGCTGGTACAGTACTTCACCAGCAATTATTTTAACTCACCGGCCGATGGCGACAGTCCATTAATTTCACTGGTAGACGTAGCTAACCTGAATGGACTGCCACCAACAACGATCATTGCGGCTGAAATTGACCCACTACAGAGTGAAGGTATGCAATTGCGTGACAAACTCCAGCAGTCGGGTGTTTCGGTTACGTACAAGCTTTATACGGGGGTAACGCACGAGTTCTTTGGCATGTACGCTATTGTGCCTGAAGCACAGCAGGCGCAGGAACTGGCTGCCACTCAGTTAATAAATGCGTTTAAGTAGCTTCGTATCAAGTTCTGTTTATATTGCCTTGGTGCTGAGTCTATTGAAAAGGTTGTATGAGCGTGAAAACTAACTGCTTTTGTTTAACGCAAAAGTGCTAATTCACAAACATCAACAGCCAGCTACTTTACTGAAATCGTTTAATTCATTCCAGCTACCTATTAAAGTAACAATTTTGCCACTAAATTAAAAAGCCTCTAACTCGTTGTGAATTAGAGGCTTTTTAACTTAGTGGCGGTCCGGACGGGGCTCGAACCCGCGACCCCCTGCGTGACAGGCAAGGTATTCTATATTCTGGATACGCCTTAATGATAATTAATGGTCTGAATATCAAATAGATACCCCCGAAAATACTGCTGGAAATAGTTGGATAATACTAGACATTATTATATCTTTATGTACACTAAAATGTACACCGGGTGTCTATTCCTGATTATTCACTGTTTACTGACAGACTGCCTCAAGTCAAAGTTATGCTATATACCAGCAAGGTGCTTGCTGATGGGTCACATCCTCTACGATTAAGGATTACCAAAGATGGTGGACGCAAATATATCTCCATTGGGGAAAGTTGTCCACTTAATTGGTGGGACGAAGATAAAGAGTTACCGCGCCGTAGTCATCCCGAGCAAAAGCGTTTGCTAGCCTTAATCAAACAGTGGGAAACAACATACTCAGACTTGGCAAAACAATTACATGAAATAGGGCACCCGTTTACAATTGATATGATTGTTGAGGCTGTTACAGAGGCTAGCAAAAAACCAATAAAGGAAAGGAGAGGAGTGCAACTGCTCAGTTATTTAGAAGATATATTCAACCAGTTACAAGCAGCTCAACGCATAGGTAATGCCAATGTTTATCGTGATACGCGACGATCACTGTCTAAATACCTTCATAGTAGGGATTGCCCTTTAGCTTCAGTCAATGTAACGTTTCTGAATCGCTATGAAACATTTTTACGTGTCGAGGGCTGTGTGGATACAACTATGAGTGTTTATTTTCGAACATTAAGAGCGGCAATGAACCGGGCTATCGGTGAGAAGCTACTCCCAGCTTATTTATATCCCTTTAGCCGTAATGTGTCTGAGCAT
>CAXTJJ010000015.1:0-25216 GCA_964244155.1 uncultured Spirosoma sp. | reverse complement strand
GTTATTAAGTCAAATTGTGAATTGATGAATGAGTGTATGTTGTGCGCGATACCCACTCGCTCGTGTTTCCTGGCAACAATTACCCAGTGGCTTATTCATTAATTCACTCATTCACTCATTCAAAATTGATGATCACAACAGGCATGCTGCGCGATGACGCGCTGAAAGGGAAAACGATTATTGTGACCGGTGGTGGCACGGGTCTGGGTAAATCGGTTAGCCGGTATTTACTTCAACTGGGGGCCAATGTCACCATTTGCAGCCGCAGGCAGGCTGTGCTTGATGAAACAGCCAGGGAGTTGATGGACGAGACAGGCGGGCAAGTGCTGGCCGTGGCCTGCGACGTTCGTAATCCGGAGGAGATTGAAAACGTCATCAGCAAAACGCTGGAAACGTTCGGTCAGCTCAATGGCTTGCTCAACAATTCGGCCGGAAATTTCATCAGCCCTACCGAGCGGCTTTCCTATAAAGCATTCGACACGATTGTCGACATCGTTTTGCGCGGCACCTATTATTTCACCCTGGCAGTAGGCAAATACTGGATCGCGAACAAGATTCCGGGTACGATATTGAACATATCAACGACCTATGCCACAACGGGTTCGGGCTATGTGGTCCCTTCCGCCGTGGCCAAAGGCGGGGCACTGATCATGACGAAGTCTCTGGCTGCCGAGTGGGGAAAATACGGTATCCGACTCAACGCTATCGCGCCTGGTCCATTCCCTACAAAAGGTGCCTGGGAGCGGCTTTTTCCTGAGCCACTGGCCAGCATGATGGACCCCACAAGTCGTATTCCGCTTCACCGCGTTGGGCAACATGGCGAACTGGCCAATCTGGCGGCCTTTTTACTGTCTGACTTCTCGGGCTACATTACCGGCGAAAGCATCACCATCGATGGGGGCGAGGTGCTGATGGCGGGCGAGTTCAGCCATTTGGATAAAGTAACTACAGAGCAATGGGACATGATCGAACAAACCATCCGCTCCGCTAACAAAACGAGTAAGAAATAAGTGAAGAAGGAAGAGTGAAGAATGAAGAATGAAGAATAAATACTTCACAGACCAGATATTCTTCACTATCAACCCTTCATTCTTCACTTATTTTCGGCACCTTTGCACCCTTATTTACGTTATAAAAGAGTACTAAAATTCGTTAAAATGCCCAACTGGTTTCTCGGAAAAATCCGCTATCAGCAGCCCATCGACGATTCGAATGTCGGCACTCGCAATGAAGAGTTTATCAAGCAAAAAACGGTAACGGAAGCCTATCTGGTGGATGCCGTAAGCTATACCGACGCTGAAACTCGTCTCTATCAGGAAATTGCCGCCAACACACCCGACTTCGAGATCACGAATATTTCGCGCATGAAACTGGCCGATGTGTTCCATATCGAAGACGGGGGCGAAATCTGGTTCAAGGTAAAGGCTATGTTCATTACCGACGATGAAAAAACGGGTAAGCAGAAAAAAACACCCAGCGTGATGCTCGTTAATGCCCAAACGCCCAAACAAGCTTATGAGCAGGTGGAAATTAGCCTGAAAACCGCTCTCGACCCGTTTGAGATCACTGATGTCAACACGACCAAGATTCTGGAAATATTCCCATACAATGAAGAAGAGAAACGGAACCTGAGGCCACTCAGCGAAGTGCTGAGTCCCGAACCAGAAACCGTTTAAAGAGAATCAATAAAAGGCCGTTCGTTTACAGAATGGCCTTTTATTTTTATGAAATTACTGACTTTCAGTCAGAAGCACTTGCGTTGAATTAGTTCGATGCTGATATTTGTTCCCTATGAAACGCACGCTGTTCCAATTGTTCAACCTACTCATGACCTGTGTCGTGCTGCTGAGCAGTACCGGCTTTGGTTTGGTGGAGCATTCGTGCCAGATGCGCGGTAAGAAAAAGACGATGGTGGTCGCTTTTAGCGACGTAAAATCAACCGCCTGTACCACCAGTAAACAGCCGATGCCGGATCAGCAAACGGTTCTGAAAAAGACCGACTGCTGTCAGGACGACCAACGGTATGAAAATGTCGATATTTCGTCTTCGTTGAGTCAGTTCGTTGCTAAACTGGTCAAACACGTTACAGAAGCCGTTATAACAGGTGTTGTATCGGTGATGGCCTGGTTGATTGAAGTGGTTTTTTCTGAAAAAACGACCTCGGTTTCGGCCTTTGCATCGCCCCCTTCGCTTTCCGGGCGCGACATTATTACGCTTGTTCGTAGTCTCCTCCTTTGATTCGTTGATTAAGTTGCCTCGGCCGGTATCGTTCTGATGTCGGCTTATCGTACTTACTTGTCAATCAATGAATTCATGCGATTTTCTTCTTTATGGATTGGCCTGCTCATTAGCGGGTTCTGGTCGGGCTTACTCGCTCCGGCGAGTTCAGCCCAGGCGCAATCTGATTCAACCATTAGTAAAAAAGTACAGCCCGTTCGGGGAAGCGTTGGCGAAATCGTTAACGGTAACCACGTGCCCATGGTGGGGGCTACTGTCATCTGGTTCGGGACAACGTCGGGGACGGTTACCGATGTAAATGGATTTTTTCAACTACCAGTTCATTCTTCCCAAACGGACCTCATCGTTAGTTATGTTGGCTATAAGTCTGATACGCTGAGGGTTACTAATTCCATCGACGAGCTTACCATTACCTTACGGGCCGAACGAAACTTGCAGGAAGTGACGGTTTCGGGAGCACCGGGGCAAATTGATCGAATTAATCCCATACAGACTGAATATATCAATCAGCGCACGTTAGCTAAAGCCGCTTGCTGCAATCTGTCGGAAAGTTTCGAGACCAATGCCTCCGTGAGTGTGTCGTATAGTGATGCCGTTACCGGTGCAAAACAGATTCAGTTTCTGGGGCTGGGCGGTCAATACGTTCAAACCAATGTTGAAAATATACCCACCGTTCGTGGCCTGTCCACCACCTTTGGACTGAACTACATTCCCGGCACCTGGATTACCAGTATTGACGTTGGCAAAGGTGCTGGCTCTGTGGTGAACGGCTACGAATCCATGAGCGGTCAGATGAACATTGAGCTACAAAAGCCAGATGTAGGGCCCGAGGCTACCAAGCTGTTTGTCAATGCCTATGCCAATAGTTTCGGGCGGTTAGAAGGGAATGTGAACTGGTCAAAACCAATCAGCAAAAAGTGGAGTATGGGTGTGTTAGGTCATGCCAGTACGCTCCGTAACGAGCTGGATCAGAACAAGGACGGCTTTCGTGATTTGCCCCTTTATACCCAACTGAACGCCATCAATCGGTACAAATACAGCAGCGAGCGATTCATGGCGCAGTTTGGTGTGAAAGCACTCTACGAAGACCGCGATGGAGGCCAACTATCAAGCTTTGGCGATACACGCTACAAATTTGGCAACACGACCAAACGCCTGGAGTTTTTCTCAAAAACAGCCATTCTGTATCCTGAGAAACCCTATAAAGGTCTGGGGCTGATTTTAAATGGCCTTCATCATGAACAAACGGCCAGTTTTGGCTACCGACAGTATTCGGGACAACAGCGGACGTTCTACGCAAATCTTATTTATCAGTCCATCATTGGCAATACCAACCACGCTTATAAAGCGGGGCTGAGCTATTTACTGGATGATTATCATGAGCTGTTGGGCGCATTGCAAACCAGTCGAACGGAATCGGTGCCGGGGGCCTTTATCGAATATACGTACACGTATCCCGAAAAATTAACCCTTGTGCTGGGAGGTCGCTTTGATTACCACAATTTGTTTGGCCCACAATGGACACCCCGCGCACACGTCAAATATACAATCAGTCAGAACATCACTTTGCGAGCATCTGCAGGACGCGGTTTTCGGGCGGCTAACCCATTTGCCGAAAATTTCGGGTATCTGGTTAGCTCGCGGGCGGTATACCTGAATCGATCCTTACAGCTAGAATCATCCTGGAATTACGGTCTGAGTCTGGCGAACGATTTCTCGCTCCTTGGCAAAAAAGCGTCTTTGGTTGTCGATTATCACCGAACCGACTTTCAAAATCAACTGATTGTCGATATTGAACATCCTGGTGAGCTATATTTTTATAACCTGACTGATGGCAGTAGCAGGGCTAAATCATTTGCCAATAGTTTTCAGGCTGAACTAAATGTTCAACCCGCCAAACGGCTGGAAGTGAAAATGGCTTATCGGTTATTTGACGTGCAGCAGAGTATGGGTGGGCCGTTTGGTGAGGAGCGGCTGCTTCCCAAAATGATGGTGAGCCGCGACCGTGTTTTACTGAATGCGGGCTATGCACTGCCGTTCGACAAGTGGAAGTTTGACGCAACCCTGCAATGGAACGGGCCTCGCCGGATACCCTATCTGCGCGAAGGGTATGTGCATTCCAGCTATCAGAATATGCCTACTGATTTGTCGCCGGGCTTCTATAATCTGAACGCACAAGTGAGCCGGGCGTTTCGAACAGGCTGGGAAATTTATTTGGGAGGTGAAAACCTGACTGGTTTTCGGCAGCTTACCCCCATTGTAGCGGCCAATGACCCTTTCGGCACACGCTTCGACGCCGGATCGCAGGTATGGGGGCCTATTACGGGCCGTATGGTGTATGTCGGATTCCGATTTAAACCCGTAAACTAATGACACTAACCATCCGAAATATGGTGTGCGACCGTTGCAAGCGGGTCGTGCGCGACGAACTCGAAAAGCTGGGTCTGACCTTAAATCGGGTTGAATTGGGCGAGGTAGATGTACAAACAATGCCCGCCACTTTATCGCTCGATACGATTCGGCAGGTGTTGCAAACGAATGGTTTCGACCTGATCGACGACAAAAAGCAGTCGCTGGTCGAACATATAAAAGTATTGCTAATCAACGAAATACAGCATCTCAAGGGAGAAAAGCTTTCTGCCGAAAACTTCTCGACCTTTCTGGAGCGGAAAGTGGGTTACGAATATTCATATCTGAGCGGACTTTTTTCGGCTGGTGAAGGCCAGACACTGGAGAAATACATCATTGCCCTTAAAATTGAAAAGGTAAAAGAGTGGTTGCAGTACGATGAGTTGACACTAAGTGAAATCGCCTGGCGGTTGAGTTATAGCAGTGTGCAACATCTGTCTAATCAATTCAGACAGGTAACCGGCCAGACGCCGGGTCAATTTCGGAAAGCGGTCCATGCCGATCGGCGAAACCTGGATGCTATCTGATTAACTTTTAGACGTAACGTTTTAAATACAGAGGCCCCCAACGATAGGCCTCTGTATTTAAAATCTATTTTTAGCCAGCGTTATTAGTCGAAACTAAAAATAATTGTTGATGCATCGACTGGAGTTGTATCGGATTCCCTGCGTATTGAAAATCAAGCCAATAGCGGTCGCTGGTTTTAGTTTACGAACATCACCCGGTGCGAGTCCGGAACGCATCTCGTTGAGTTATTATTCCCGAATTTCGTCGTTGATTCCTTTTTTGTATTTGTCCCAGCGTATGGAAATGAGCAATTCCGCCTGAAGCCACCCTATTCAGATGTGCCATACGAAATACCATAACGAAGAGGATATTTCAGTGTCAACCGCTGATTTTGAGAAAAGTCTCGATGCATTATTTGAGCGTGTATGACCGAATGGAGCGATTTTTTCATACACCCAGCCCGAAATTATGTAAAAACTCTATCGGGTAAGCGTAGTTACTTTGTCAGACCAACAGTGGTCAATTAAACGACAACGGATATGGAAACAATGCAACACAACCACAGCCACACCGATACTTGTTTTGACTGCGCCGAAGCCTGCGAACGCTGCGTAACAGCCTGTCTCGAAATGGGCGATAGTGACAGTAAAGGGCATGATATGACTGCCTGCATCAAACTTTGCCGCGACTGTGCCGACATCTGTACACTCTGCGGTCGGCTGGATGCCAGAGGCTCTGAATTCTCCCGCGACTTTATGGTTTTATGTGCCGAAGTGTGTGAAGCCTGCGCTGAAGAATGTGAAAAACATGCCGGTCACCACGCCCATTGTAAAGCCTGCGCCGAAGCTTGCCGTAAATGTGCCGAGGAGTGCCGGTCTATGTCGGCCAGTGCCTGATAAACAATGGCCGAAAAGGCTAACTTTAGCTTTTTCGGCCATTCGCCTAAACCCCATCTCTCTACTATGATCCAGCTTATTTTTAGCCTGTTGCTGGCCATAAACGGGTATATAGAATCAGGATTTTTTACTGGTACTGAGGTAGCCAAAGGTCTGCAACCAGCTGCAATTACCGATCAAAACGGCGTTGCGCATATCGTTTATGGACGTGGGGAAATACTCTATTATACCTCATCGGGTACTGGTGTTCACTTTGACCCATCGGTGCAGGTGGATAGCTTGCCGGGACTGGCAATTGGGTCAACACGCGGGCCGCAAATCGCTGTTAATGAGCAGTCTGTTATGATAATAGCGCTGGATAAGATGGGCAATGTGTGGGCTTACACCCGTAGTAGGTCTGGAGGTCAGTGGCAAAAACGGGTTCGGGTCAACGACATAGACGACGTTGCCAAAGAAGGCTTTGTTGCACTGACGACCGGGCCCGCCAATGAGTACACGGCTGTTTGGCTTGACCTGCGGGGTGATCAGCAAAATAAACTCGTGGGGGCTCGCTCGACCGATGGCGGCCGGACCTGGTCGGCTAATAAAATCATGTATCAGTCACCAACGGGCACTATTTGTGAATGTTGCCAGGTGTCGGCCGTGAGCCAGGGAAAACAGGTGGCTCTCATGTTTCGCAACTTTATAAACGGTTCACGCGATATGTATCTGCTGACCTCAATCGATGGCGGGCAGACATTCGGTAAAGCGGAAAAAATAGGCGAGGGGACCTGGAAACTGAATGCCTGTCCGATGGATGGCGGTGGCCTGTCTATCGGTCCCAATGGTAAACTATCAACCGTTTGGCGTCGGGCCGATAAGCTGTATACCGCCCGGCCCGGTCAGTCAGAAGTTGAACTGACAACGGGGAAAAATGCAAAAATAGTTACCACGCAAAAAGGTGATTATATCGTCTTTCAGCAGAACGGTCAGCTTTGGAAAATAACCCCAGGCCAGCCCAAACCAATTACCCTTGGCCCCGGAGCCTATGCTAAATTGACCCGACTCGCGAACGACCGGGTGTTGTGCCTCTGGGAACAGGATGGTGCCATTCGGGCGGAGGTTATTTGATTGACTTAACGACAACGTTATGAAGAAATTTCTTTTCGTATTTCCCTTGAGTATGCTGACAGGCGCGGGCTATGCACAGCACCAGCATCACGAAGGAATGACGATGCCCGCGACCCATAAATCAAAGGCAGACACGACCAAACCGATGGATCATACGATGCACAGTGGGATGGGCGCCATGAAGATGCTGAACCATGGCCTTACGATGGATACAACGATGGGCATGACACATTCGTTGTCGCGCAACCTGCCCATGAATCGAAATGGCTCCGGTACATCCTGGCATCCTGATAATACACCCATGTATGCCTATATGAGTCATCCAACATCCAAAGGCTGGAGCTACATGGTGCACTACGCCATGTACCTGCGCTATACCCGTCAGAATGGTAACAACCCGGAGGGGCGTGGGCGTGGTGAGCAATTTGGTGCGCCAAACTGGTTCATGGGTATGGCTCAGAAAAAAGTTGGAAAACGCGGCCTTTTTCAAGTGCGGGCCATGCTGTCGTTAGATCCGTTAACGGTGGGTAATGGCGGGTATCCGTTACTTTACCAAACGGGCGAAACCTACAAAGGCCAACCCTTGATTGACAGGCAACACCCACACGATCTTGTCTCCGAGTTATCGGTGAGTTACAGTCATGCGTTGTCGAAAGACATGGATATATACGGTTATGTGGGGTATCCGGGCGAACCGGCCTTGGGTCCACCTGCGTTCATGCACCGCATTTCTTCGTTTAATAACCCCGATGCACCTTTGAGTCATCATTGGCAGGATGCTACACACATCGTGTTTGGCGTGGCTACAGCCGGGTTACGCTATAAATGGGCCAAACTGGAGGCCTCAACGTTTAAAGGACGAGAACCCGACGCAAAGCGGTATGACTTCGATGCGCCCAAGTTCGACAGTTATTCATACCGCCTGTCGGTAAATCCATCGCCTTCGCTGGCTGTGCAATTTTCGCAGGGGTTTCTGCATAGCCCCGAAGAAGCGCAGCCCGAAGAGAATATCACACGCACAACGGCATCCGTTTTGCATAGCAAAGGGTTAGGCTTGAGCCGCTACGTGACATCGGCTCTTGTATGGGGGCAAAATAGAGTCCATGGACATGCAGAAAACTCGTATCTGGCCGAAAGCAGCTTACAAATGGATCGGATGGCGTTTTATGGCCGCTTTGAAAATGTAACAAAGTCGGCGGAGGAGTTAAATCTGATCTCGTCTGATAGCGGCTTCCCTTATAACGGGCCTACTGAACTGACGATCAATAATTTGACACTAGGTACAAATTATCGTATCGCACAAACGCACCAATCAGATGTGGTAGCAGGCGTTCAGTTGACAGCCGGACTACCCGATAAGGCGTTGCAAACAACCTATGGAAAAACGACACTTTCGGGCGAAATTTACCTTCGGCTCTCACCCAGCCTGATGACCATGCGAACCATGAAACAGTAAACAAAACCTAACACGGTAAATACGATCTACCCATTGCGGGCACCAATCAAACTAAATTTTCGTTACTAATTCACCATAAACCAAGCCAAATCATGTTGCGTAACCTGTTTCTAACTGCCCTGACGTCATTGATGCTTATGGGCACCCTGTTCGCCACGGCACCAACCCGCGACGACAAAGACAAGGAAGTCAAAATCAAGACTTCGGCTATTTGCGGTATGTGCAAAGCCCGTATTGAACGAAATCTTGCCTTTGAAAAGGGGGTGAAAGAAGCTAACCTGGATGTTAAATCGAAGGTTGTAACAATCAAATACAATCCCGCTAAAACAGATGTGTCTAAGCTGAAGGCAAACATTAGTAAAACGGGTTACGATGCCGAAGAAGTAGCCGCTGATGAAGCTGGATATAACAAACTACCAAGCTGCTGCAAAAAAAGTGGTAGTATGGACCATCAATAAAGACGTTTACGTCAACTGCAAAGGGCCTGAATTCATGTGAGTTCAGGCCCTTTGCAGTTGACATAGACTATCAGGAATAATCTATTTGAGTATAAAGGACGGAGGCACATCGCTCATGGCACCCTGCCAGGTTGAATAGATTCGGCTATCCAGCGTTCGGCTATACATGGGCTGCATGAACGTTCGTAGGCTGCCGCTTGATATAAGACGATTCACGACATATTCCGCCCAGCCTCCGTTGTACCTGACCAGCAAAAAACATTCTTTGTGATAGGTACGCCATACTCTGTTGTTGTTGTCAACATACCCCCAAACGGCCTCTTTTAAGACAAGCGATTTTTGATGGTCATCAGAACGAACAACAAGGTATTTACTTAACGTCCCTCTCGATTCGATGGAAGTAATTACATGGGTTGTATCGGACGCTCTGGCCAGAATATCTTTACTTTGATAAATCAATCGCCATTGTGCCCTAGCGGTTAAACTCCATGCGATTCCCACCAGAAAAAGAAACGTGCGAACAGGGTTCATTGTAGTGACTGATAGCGATAGGATAGGACTAATCCACAAGCTTTAGGTTCTAAGCGATAACAGAACAAAAAAATAAGGCGGATGTTTTCGGTGGGTAAGTTGATGAACAAAATAACATCAAAATCGTAGTTTATTTACAGACAGTCGTTAATCTTGTCAATGACCTACGAAAACTCCCTTGCGTTTGCGCAACAACTCGATCAGGCAGACCCGATTCGGTCATTTCGCGATCGTTTTCATATTCCTCAGCACGATGGCCGTGACCTGATCTATCTGTGTGGAAACTCGCTCGGCTTACAACCGAAGACAGCCAGGGCGGCTCTGGAAAAGGAACTCGGCACATGGCAAAATCGCGGTGTCGAAGGCTGGTTCGATCAGGCCGAAGAGGCAGAACAGCCCTGGTTGCGTTATCACGCTACCTGTAAAGAGGCACTGGCGCAGATTGTTGGGGCCGGACCATCAGAAGTATGTCCGATGAATGCATTGACAGTCAATCTTCATCTTTTACTGACATCTTTCTATAGACCGACTGAAAAAAAATACAGGGTTCTAACCATCAAAGGTGACTTTCCATCGGACCAATACGCGCTGGAAACGCATGTAAAACAGCACGGCTTTCGGCCCGCTGATGCCATCATCGAAATCGCCCCCCGTCCAGACGACGGGTTGATCCATATCACTGATATACAGTCGGCCATTGCCGAATATGCTGACTCGCTGGCCGTAATTTGGATGAGTGGGCTCAATTACTACACGGGTCAGGCCTATAACATGGCCGCTATTGCTGAAACGGCAAAAAAACACTGTGTTCCAGTAGGCTTCGATCTGGCTCATGCTATTGGAAATGTACCACTTCGGCTCCACGATTGGGGTGTTGATTTTGCTACCTGGTGTTCGTATAAATACCTCAATGGGGGGCCTGGTGCCGTTTCGGGCGTGTTTGTGCATGAGAAACACCACGACCAGGCGTTACCCCGATTAGCAGGTTGGTGGGGATATCGGGAAGATAAGCGTTTCGAGATGACGCCCGGCTTTTTGCCTGCCGCTGGTGCTGATGGGTGGCAAGTCAGTACGCCCAATATTCTGGCGTTATCGCTTCACCGGGTAGCCATCGCCATCACAGCCGAAGCAGGTATTGTATCACTTCGGCAAAAAAGCGAACGGCTTACCGGTTTTCTGGACTATGTACTAAGCCCGTTCGATGACATTCAAATCCTGACGCCCGACGACCCCAACCAGCGTGGTTGCCAGTTGTCTCTATTGGTTCGTAAAAAAGGCAAGGCTTTGTTCAGTTTTCTGACAGATCAGGGTATTATTGGCGACTGGCGCGAACCCGACTGTATCCGGCTGGCTCCAACGCCCTTATACAATACGTTTGAAGAGGTATGGCGAGTAGGGGAAGCGATGCGAAAATTTTTGTAAGTACTGCCGCCGATGTGGTGCTACTTTACAAACCCGATATTTCGTTTCAACCCTTCCAGTTTCGTCCGTTTAACTGCCGATCGTCGGAAGACTTCCCGGAAAACATCTTCCGTTATGTCTTCCCAGTCGGATTTTGTAAATGTAGCTAAATCGGGGTGGGGGTCGAAGGCGGGCGTTTTGTGTGGTTTGGAAAAACGGTTCCAGGGGCAAACGTCCTGGCAGATGTCACAGCCGAATATCCAATTTCCGAACTTCCCGCGAACGTCTTCCGGAATCGCTTCTTTCAGCTCGATCGTGAAGTACGAAATACACTTACTGCCATCAACCACATAAGGATCGACAATGGCATCGGTAGGGCAGGCATCAATACATCGGGTACAGGTTCCGCAATAGTCGGTGATGGGGCCGTCGGGTTCCAGTTCGAGATCGAGAATCAGCTCGCCGATAAAGAAAAAGGAGCCAATCTCCCGGTTTATCAAATTGGTGTGTTTACCCACCCAGCCAAGTCCCGCACGCTTGGCCCATGCTTTGTCCATGACAGGGGCAGAGTCGACAAACGCCCGTCCGCCTACCTCACCAATTTCTTCGCTGATAAATGCCAGTAAATGGGCTAGTTTATCTTTGATAACAAAGTGATAATCTGTGCCGTAGGCGTATTTGGATAGTTTCAGGTCATCGTCTCCTTCGGATAGTTTCTGCTCCGGGTAATAATTGAGCAACACGGTTATAACCGACTTCGCGTCATCGACCAGCAAGCGTGGATCGAGCCGTTTGTCGAAATGATTGGCCATGTAATTCATCTGGCCATGCATTCCATTTTTGAGCCAGTTCTCCAGCCGGGGTGCTTCTTCTTCCAGAAAATCCGCTTTGGCTATACCACAAAAATCAAAGCCTAAGGTAGTGGCTTTAGCTTTGATTAACTGCGAATAGTGATAAGCTGAGTTGTGCATCTGAAATGAAAATGTGTGTTTATTGCCATGAGTTTATCATGTTAACGAAGTCGGGTAGTTCGCTAAGAACGATTTTAAATGCTTTTTAAATCCTGTCAGTCAGTCAAAACATACAGATGCAAGTCGGGATAGTATGTGTCAAGTTGGCAGGAAATAAGGTTTTGGCCAGTCTTTTGACCATATTTGCCTATGAATTTCTGGAAGCGAAATAGAAGCTCAGTAATGGAAAATAAAGACATTTTGGATGATCAGGCATCCAGCGATACGCAACAACCTGACAACCTGACAACACCACCTGTGACAGACGAAGACGCAGTAACCATTAATGGCGGGGAGACAGCCGAAAATGAAGAAGCGGCCCCTGTTGAAAGTTTTGTGGCTGAAACGGATAAGATTGGCAGTGAATTAGCCGAACTGAAAGATAAATATCTCCGTTTATACGCTGATTTTGAGAATTTTCGTCGGCGTACTGCCAAGGAAAAGCTTGAGCTGATCAGCAATGCCAATGAGGGGGTATTAAAAGCATTGATTCCCGTTGTTGACGACTTTGAACGGGCGATGCAATCCATTGATAGCACGAACGATGTGGCAGCCTTAAAAGAAGGTGTCTCATTGATTTACAATAAATTATTCAAAACTCTTGAGGGCAAGGGGTTGAAGCCGATGGTTTCGAAAGGACAACCGTTCGACGCAGACCTGCATGAATCTGTTACACAGTTTCCGGCTCCGAGCGATGATCTGAAAGGAAAGGTTATCGAAGAAATAGAAAAAGGGTATTACCTGAATGATAAGGTCATCCGGTTTGCAAAAGTGATTGTAGGAAGCTAAAGCAGTGTAGAATGAAGAGTATAGAGTGAAGAATACAATAGAAAAAATATTCTTCACTCTATACTCTTCATTCTACATCATACTAATACATGGCAACGAAGCGCGACTATTACGAAATACTGGGCGTTGACAAGAACGTCTCGGCAGAAGATTTAAAGAAAGCCTATCGTAAGATGGCGATCAAATTTCACCCTGACAAGAATCCTGACGACCCAACTGCTGAAGATAAATTCAAGGAAGCAGCTGAGGCATATGATGTCTTGAATGACCCGCAGAAAAAAGCCCGATACGATCAGTATGGTCATGCCGGTATGAGCGGTGCCGCTGGTGGCGGATACGGTGCCGGTGGCCCATCAATGGAAGACATTTTCAGCCAGTTTGGTGATGTCTTCGGCGACGATTCGCCTTTCGGTGGTTTCTTCCGGGGTGCCCAGGGGGGGGGCGGAGGTGGTCGGCAGCGCGTTCGTCGTGGCTCCGATCTTCGCATCAAATTAAAGCTGAATTTGCAGGAAGTAGCTAACGGCGTTGAGAAAAAAATCAAAGTCAAGCGCCATGTCAGCTGTAGCGTCTGTGGAGGTAACGGCTCCAAAAACGGAACGGCTGTTCAGACCTGCTCAACCTGTAGTGGTACAGGCCAAACCCGTAAAGTGGTTAACACCATGCTGGGTCAGATGGTATCGACCAGTACGTGCCCAACCTGTAATGGCGAAGGCAAAATCGTAACCGACCGTTGCGATGCGTGTTTCGGCGAGGGACGGGTGCTGCAGGAAGATGTTATCCCTATCAAGATTCCGGCCGGCGTAGCTGAAGGTATTCAATTGTCGGTGGGGGGTAAAGGTAACGTTCCGCCACGGGGCGGTGTTGCCGGCGACTTGCTGATCGTGATTGAAGAGGAAGAAGATGCCGACCTGAAACGCGACGGCAACAACGTTGTGTTCGATTTATACGTCAACTTTGTCGATGCCGCTATTGGTATGAATGTAGAAGTGCCCACCATTGATGGTAAGGCACGTATCACGCTCGAACCCGGTACCCAGAGTGGTAAAATTCTCCGTTTGAAAGGAAAGGGAATCCGGGAGTTAAATGGCTATGGACGGGGCGATGAACTGGTTCATGTCAACGTCTGGACGCCTAAAATGCTGTCGGCAGAAGAGCGGGCTATCCTGGAGAAGCTTCGCAACTCACCGAATTTTCAGCCCAGGCCGAACAAGAACGAGAAAGGATTCTTCGACAAGATGAAAGATTTCTTTCACGGTTGATTGAATATCAGTAACTTAACGGCGGTGTCGGATGTAAAAATCGGGCACCGCCGTTTTTTTGTGGTCAATGAGTCTGAAGCTAAAGACCGCCTATGTTTACACTACCGAACACGATCCTGGCCTGTGCAACCCTGACAACGGCCCTTATGGCGGGGCTCTTCTACGCCTATTTCTGCTCGGTAAATCCAGGCCTGAGCCGTTTGCCTGATACCGCCTACCTGATGGCTATGCAGTCTATAAACAAAGCCATTCTAAACCCTGTCTTTTTCAGTAGCTTTTTAGGAGCGCCCGTTTTGCTGATGTACAGCACATGGCTTCATTATCGAGATCCTGCTACAACCCGCTTCTGGCTTTTACTGGCCGCAACAGTCGTGTATCTGATTGGCGCGCTCGGTGTTACTGCCTTTGGCAATATTCCGCTGAACACAGCCCTGGAAGGGTTCTCGATACAAACGGCTTCTATGGGAGAAATCGCGGCTCAACGGCAAAAATTTGAAGTACCCTGGGTGACCTGGCATCTGGTTCGAACGATTGCCGCTGTGTTGGCACTTGTACTACTAATTTTAGCCTGTCTTAACCAGGAAGCCGATAAAATGTAATGCAGCTTTCACTTTAAAAGGGACATCTGCAGGTTTTAAACTGGATTTTTCCTTCGATATAACACCATCTAAAATTTTTTCAGATTTAATTGGATAGTAATTTAAGTTTTCATAATATTGTTATCATAAACAAAGAGTTATCATAACTATTGAAAAACAGTGCTTTTTTACTTAACCTAGTTAATACATATAAATACATACTTTAAAAAATTTACTAGCATTTAGTACCCAATCATGACATCTGATACATAACGTTTATGTTTGGGGTAAGCCATTATTATAATTCTACATATTAATTCTACGGATAGGTGTTCTGACGCGGTCGGATTCGACCGCGTCAGAACCATATAATCAGCGTTGATAATCCCTGTCTGGATGCGTACAGATTCGTCTGCCGTCCGCATTTTTTGTCTATAAACATATATACTGATTAGAAAACTAAATTCTATTATGAATACTATAGCTACCGTTAACGTACTGGAATCTGAAAGAAATGTTGAGCCCCTTATGGGTTATGTCGCCGTTAGCCATGTATTGATGCAGACGGAAGGTTTTGCCGATTTTTTATTTGACAACTTCCAGATGGTAAAGGATTATACAACCTACCAAGATGGTTTGCACGGATTAAATCGGTTTGTTATGCAGTCTGAACACTTTACCGAAGGATATGGCCAATACAAGATCAAGGCCGAGCGCCTGAAAAATGGCACATTTATAATAGAATCGGTTGTTAAAATGTCCTAGTAATAGTAAGCCAATAAAAAGCCCGGATCGCATGAAGCGATCCGGGCTTTTTATTGGCTTACTCGTTCGATCAACCGAACGCGTTAATGTGCTTCTGGAAAATAGCTTCGTATTTGCTGGCGGCTGCCGTTTGTTTTGCTTCTTTACAGGCTTCTATAATCGTTTGAAGTATGTAGAGGTCTGAATCAGGGCTACCGAAACGATTGCCATTCCCACTCTTATCATAGGTCAAAGCCTGATCGGCACGCTTAGACATGACATCAGCGATCTCAAGTGCTTTTTTGTTATCGCCAACCTCGAAGAGAAAGCGCACATAATTCGACGAAATCTGGTCGTATGGGATTGCTTTGTCCGGGATAACTTTCAACGAGTAATCCAGCACCTCGCGTGCCTTATCTTTCTTACCCTCACGAATAAACTGATCAGCCAGACGGAAGAAGGCAATTCGGGCCGAAATAACCGGCGGGCCTTTGTAGGTCTCGTCGTAGTAAACATTCGGATTGTCGAACTCACGCCAGAATGTCTTCTTCGTCATGTTGGTAAACATGATATCGGAGTTCACATAACCGTCTGTTGCTCCTGGTACAGCAACTGGCATCAGGCGATACGCATAGCCTTCTAACTGCATGTAGTTTTTGAGGCTCAGGTAATTGTCGCTTGCCAGCGTGCTCGAAAAATAGATAGGCCGTTTCCAATTGTTGGTCGCAATCATATCGAGCATGATCAAGTCAGGCTTATACAGGTCTTTCTTTCCAATTGTCCATTGTAAGGTGTCTTTCATAAGCGGACGAAGCGCAGCCGGTACGAAATTCGCTTTATCAACGGCAGCTTTGTCGATGGGTAGAAACAACACAGACGATGGCAAAATGCTGGTCATGTCGCCATTCGTGAGCGGTACCTGAACGGCCGGATTGCTTGTCTTGATCAGGCTGATGTACTGTTTTAAGTCGATCCCGTTTTTAACGCCCGGCACTTCATAAAACGGCACAATGTCATTTTTGCCTTTGTTGAAATTGTCGAACTCAAGCGAAATGGGCAATGCATCAGACAAGTACGTTTTTCGCTTCATCTGCTGAATGTACCACTCGGTTCCCAACAGGCTCAGGTTACACACGCGCACATCGGTACGGAAGCCCTCTACTTCCTGTACATACCAAAGGGGGAAGGTATCATTATCACCGCCTGTAAACAGAATGGCATTGGGCGCACAGGAATTAAGCAGATTTTTGGCGAAATCAACCGACTGGTAACGCTTGTCGCGGTCGTGGTTATCCCAGCTTTTCGCACCCATCATCAGGGGGACCAGCAAACAAACACCGGCTACCAGGCCGTTTCGGGCTACATCCGATTTCAGGCTGTTGCGCAATCCTTCGGCAATGGCCATAACGCCCAGGCCAAGCCAAATGGCGAAGAAATAGAACGAACCTACATAGATGTAATCACGTTCGCGAGGTTCGGATGGGGGCGAGTTGAGGAAGATTTGCAGGGCAATACCCGTGAACAGGAACAGCAAACCTACTATCAGAAAATCGCGCCGACGGCGGAAGTATTGAAAGGTAATGCCAAACAGACCCAGAATGAACGGCAACATGTAGAAGTTGTCGCGGGCTTTGTTATGAACCAGCATATCCGGTGCATTCTGGTCCGTTGACCACGGCAACAGATAACCTGCTCCCTCTTCGTCACTTTCCCGCCCGGCAAAGTTCCACATTAAGTAGCGCCACCACATATGGCCCAACTGGTAACTGAACAGGTATTTAAGGTTGTCGCCCATCGTTGGTTTCTGCCCTTCGGCTAAGCCCAGCATCTGGCGATATAAAGCGGGGTGATTTTGCTGGCTGCTATACACGCGAGGGAATAGCATCTCATCGCCGGGAGCGTACACATATTCAGGTTGGTGGTCGAAAACAACGTATCTGTTGCCTTCTTTTTTCCACATGGCAGCACCTTGTTTCTGATCGATAGGGCGGGCTGTGAAAACCGGTCCGTAGAGTAACGAACGGCTACCATACTGCTCCCGACGCAAGTATGACAGGAAATTCAGCTCATCGCTTGGATCGTTTTCGTTGATGGGCGGGTTGAAGTCGGCCCGTACCAGCACCTGCATGTAAGAGGCATAACCAATGAGTACAAAAGCCAACGCCAGCAGCGAGGTGTTCAGGATTACGCGCTTCTGCCGGGCCGACCAGATGATACCGTAAACGATGGCACCCACGAAGACAACTGTGAAGAAGATAGCGCCCGACGTGAAGGGCAAACCAAGGGTGTTCACAAAGAACCGTTCAACACCAAAGGCCATCCCGGGCAAGCCCGGAATAATACCTGCGTTGATGATACCCAAAATGCCCAGGCCAATGCCAAACGCGATAGCACCACCCCAGAAGGTTGGTTTTGGGTATTTTTTGAAATAATAAATCAGTGCCAGGGCGGGCAGCGTGACAAGATTCAATAGGTGAACCCCGATAGACAGCCCGGTTAGATAGGCGATGAAAATGAGCCAGCGATTCGCAGCGGCTTCGTCTTCGATGCGCTCCCATTTGAAAGCAGCCCAAACAACAATAGCCGTAAAAAACGACGACATACCATAAACCTCCGCTTCGACGGCAGAGAACCAGAATGTGTCTGAGAACGTATAGGCAACGGCTCCAACGGCCCCTGTTCCGATAACCAGCAGATTATCGGCAAAGGTGTATTCACTTTCTGGCTTGGCTATGAATTTCTGGGCCAGCATCGTTATGGTCCAGAACAGGAACGCGATAGTGAATGCGCTGGCTAGTACCGATGCCATGTTGACCCAGTAGGCCACGGTACTCAGGTTGCCAAACGAAAACATAGAGAAAATTCGACCCAACAGCAGGAAAAAAGGAGCACCGGGAGGGTGCGGAACCTGAAGTTTAAACGAACACGCAATGAACTCGCCACAGTCCCAGAAGCTGGCTGTGCGCTCTACAGTCATCGCATATGTAATAAGCGCGACAGCGAAAACGAGCCAGCCCATTAGGGTGTTCAGGCGTTTAAATGATTGCATACAAATGAAGATTAACGAACTACTTTTGTGTAAGGAGTGCTCAAAAATACACAAAAAAGCCGCCCGAATGGGCTAGATAGGCCTGTTAAAGTTTGTTAATGCAATAGGTTAGCCATTGTCCCAAACGGTTTTTTAAATTGGAAGACAGGACCTGAAATTCTATGGAGATGAGTATGTACAATGAAATGATGTGTATTGTAGTGTTGTATCCCTTGTAAACCAGGCCTGGCTGTTATACCTTTACACCCGGTGGGCTCGATTGGTAACCTTGTCCACGCTTCCCCTACGTAGTGGTTCTCCGACCTAACGCGTAGGGGGTTTTTGTGTCTACTGAGTTAAACTTCTCCCAGCAGAATAGTTCACTAATTGTCCCCTGAGAACCACAGTTTTAAAGACGCGAAGACGTCCTCCAAGGTTTTAGTAATTTTCTGTTTACCAGCCAGTTCGCCTATAGAACTATGCTGAAGACTGTTATACACGTATTGCTTTTATAGTGACAACATCTAGTCACCAGTTTGTTATCGTGTCTCAGGCCAGAAAATAATACCTCAACTATTTCGTCTGGTAGGAGGTGCCTGGACAAACTACGGCTAAGCGCGTGGGCTGATAAGTCAACCTTGAACAGGTTGACTTTCTTATTTCGTTAGGCATTTCGTGCATTCCCTTAATATATCTCCCTACGGGCGGCTTTGAGCGTATTTTGCATCAGCGAACAAATAGTCATTAGGCCAACTCCGCCCGGCACTGGTGTGATAAAGCTTGTTTTGGGAGCTACTTCGTCAAATTTCACGTCGCCTTTCAGGGAGAAACCGCTTTTTTTGCTGGCGTCCGGCACACGCTCCAGACCAACGTCGATCACAACGGCACCTTCTTTCACCATATCGGCGGTTACGAACTCCGGTTTGCCAAGGGCAGCCACCAGAATATCGGCCGAGCGGCAAATTTCAGCGAGGTTTTGCGTCCGGCTGTGAGTGATCGTGACGGTGCAGTTACCTGGATAGGTATTCCGCTGCATCAGGATAGACATTGGCAGTCCCACAATCTGGCTACGGCCCACTACCACACAGTGCTTTCCGGCGGTTTTGATGTCGTACCGTTTAATCATTTCCAGCACACCCTGTGGCGTTGCCGAAATATAGGCGGGTAAGCCCTTGGCCATGCGACCAATATTGATGGGGTGAAAACCGTCCACGTCTTTAGCGGGGTTGATAGTTTCCATAACGCGATCCGGGTTGATGTGGTCGGGGAGGGGGAGTTGCACAATCAGACCATCCATATCAGCGTTTTCGTTTACTTCCCGAACTTTGTCGAGGAGTTCATCTTCCGTCACGGTTGGGTCGAACCGGATGAGTGTCGATTTCATACCGACCTCTTCACAGTTTTTCATTTTGGAGGCCACGTAGGTTTCGGAGGCTCCTTTGTTGCCAACCAGTATAGCTACGAGGTGCGGAATCTTGCCGCCCTGTTCACGAATTTGTGCGACTTCAATCGCGATTTCCTGTTTGATTTGTGCCGAGAGAAACTTACCGTCAAGGAGTTGCATAGAATTGTCTTTGCGTTGGTAGCGAAAGCGTAGGGTCGTTGGAGTAGATTCTTATAAACGCAGCGACACCAAGAATGCCGCAAAGGTCGCAAAGATTAGGGAACTAGCCGTATTTCTCTTGCCATTCCTTCCTGAGTTTCTTGTATTGTGCATCTTCTCGGGCTTCCAGATACTTTTCGTAAAAAATACGGGCCGACTCAGCTTTGACAGGGTCTTCCTGACGAGGGAGTTGGTCACGGCCATGCGCGCCCGATTGGCCTTTCCTGTCGTCAGGCACCGGGCCGTCGTATTTCTGGCCCGTTTTGTGGTTCGCATAACGCCGGGATCGGGTGTAGCCCATCTGCAAAAACTTCCTGGCCATATCCATACCAATGAAGTCTCCTTTTTCTTTGTAATCCAGAAACAACTGGTAAATTTTTTCGGAGGATTCGCGGGCTATTTCCGGCGTTTTGAATCGCCAGTGGGGGAGTATTTCGTCTTTATACGGTCGCACGAGCAAGACGCCCATCTCTCCCTTCCCGACGCGATAGAGTTCGGGCTGCTCACGGAGATTGAGGTTCCGGTAATCGAGATTGTAATTGAAAGCACGGTCGTTTGCTGGCATTGGGTATTATTGATGTTGGGTATACTCGTTAACTGGCAAGCGTAATAAATGTCTACAACTGACTACCCATTTTCGGCGGTTACTTTCGAAAAACTTTCTGGTTGCCCAATGATATTCCTTAATTTTCACCCAAAATGAAAGGGTATGATATGGTATAACAAACCGGCAATCTGGTCGGAAGAGCGAGAGCAGGTATATATGCGGGTTGGGGGCGGCACTGATTTCTGGTGCGTGACCCATTACGGTTTCATTCGCGATAACGGCCATTTTTACTATCGGGAGCAGACCGGTGATTTTGTCGCCAGCGTAAAGGTGACGGGTCAGTACAAGGCGCTCTACGATCAGGCCGGATTAATGCTTCGGCTCGACGAACAGACCTGGATCAAGGCGGGTATTGAGTACGTAGATGAACTGCAGAACGTAAGTGCTGTTGTAACGAGGATGAATTCTGACTGGTCTGTTTCACCACAAAGCCATAATCCCGAATCTGTTTACCTGCGTATGACCCGGCAATATGATTCGGTGCGAATCGACTTTTCATTCGATGATTTTACATACCAGATGCTTCGACTTGCCTATTTCCCGCCCGATGTTTCGGTGCAGATCGGTCTGATGGCAG
Source organism: uncultured Spirosoma sp. (assembly GCA_964244155.1). Lineage (GTDB taxonomy): Bacteria > Bacteroidota > Bacteroidia > Cytophagales > Spirosomataceae > Spirosoma. Next base: position 4,015 of record CAXTJJ010000015.1, on the reverse strand, counting down.
CCGCCCCCGACGGAAGTGGATTCGACGTTGTTTTCGAGCAGTTTTCAGTGCTCGATATTTCGTAAAACGGGGGTTAAGGTGCTAGCCAGGCCATTTTTAGTTCTGGCTCATATTGAAACAGGGCGCGTACCTGTCCATCCCGACTGAGCTGTAAATAATCCATGGCCAGCACCCGGCATTCGATTACGGCAAAATTAGAACGACCAGCTTCACTTTCTTCCGGCGAGGGCAGATTGGCTCCTAAATGGGCGGGAAAGCCGGGGTATGGAGTGGGTTGTTCGCTGCCGGGTTCGTATTCTGAAAGATAATTCTTTCGATTTGCCACGCCTGTAGCTGTCCAGTGTTCATCCGCTACATAATCATTGGAATGGAGGTGTGTTTCAACAATTAATCGTAGCTGAACCTTTAGGGTGTCATCCCAGAATAATAACGTAGCATCCGGAAAGGCTTCAAGTTGCATAACTTTCTCGGCGCGTACATCGGTGTGGAACCAGACATATTTTCGATCCCTGTCTACTTTTCTAAGCACAACTGTTCGGGCATCGGCCCCCGTTTTAGTACGGGAAGCCAACACCATTGTTTTGAAACCAGCAACCGGCGGTTGGCCGGTTGAGTCAAAAACAGAAGCAAGTTGTTGCCAGCTAGTTTGTTCAAGGTCGGTCAACTTGAGCGAGAGACCTGGGTAAACGGAGGTTTGAGGAGATGTCATTAAGTTTCGAGTGGGCATAAATCAGCCGTGTCAAGGCTGGTAAACGAGTCGTGGACTTTTTTTGTTTGCCAGCCTAAGGTATTTGTAAAGTACCAGAACACGATAACCGCTGAGGGTATTTATCGGTTTATCAGATAAATCAACTGTCGTTCAAATCGTAACTCCAATCTTATGTGTTTCCATAAATCACTCAATGTCAAGGCTGCTGAGCTGGAAGAGCGGTATCAGGCTGTACTCCCGACTTCGGCTGATTTTCAGCCCGTCTATCATGCCAACGCCTATAATTTTCCCGCCTGGCCAATTATAACCCGACAGGAACCCGGCAAGCTGCAACTGATTCACTGGGGGCTTATTCCGCACTGGACCCGCAGTCAGGATGCTGCCGACGACATTCGTTCAAAAACGATCAATGCCCGTTCCGAAACGATTTATGAAAAACCGTCGTTTCGGTCGGCGGCACAGGCGGGTAAACGCTGTTTGATACCCGTGACGGGCTTTTTTGAATGGTATACGCAGGGAAGCAAAAAATACCCCTTTTACATCAATACGAGCGATCAGAAAATTGCCTCCATTGCGGGTTTGTGGGACGACTGGGCGGACCCTGAAACGGGCGAAGTAATGCCGACCTACACCTTGCTGACAACAGATGCCAACCCTTTGCTGGCCGCTATTCATAATACGAAGAAGCGCATGCCCTGCGTCTTAACACCCGATGCGGAGCATGCGTGGCTACATGATGACCTGACTGAAAAAGATGCTTTAGCGTTGCTGGCTGATCAATATCCTGCTACTAAAATGCATAGTTACAGCATCAGCAAACGGATCACTTCCCGAACTGAGCCCAGCGATGTACCGGCCGTACTAGCGCGGATAGACTACCCTGAGTTGAGCAAAAACACTCAATTGTTCAGCTAAGTAACATGGCCCGCTCGTCAATACTGTAGCCCGTTTATGTAGAATTAGATTTTAGCAGGAAATTTGCGCCGAATTTTGTCAACCAAGTTGTCTTAGTTGAATCATACCAAGTTGACACGCTTTGTGTCTCCCCTCATTGTATACAATCTGAATATGAAAAAAGTATTACTGTCTCTATGTGTTGGTTCTGCCCTGTTAACAGCCCCGAGGGTAGTGTGGGCGCAGTTTCCAGCCATGCCCGGCGGTGCTCAACAACCGGCAACCGCCATTCCAGGTACATCGACTGACAATACACCCCGCGGCAATGCCAAACTAACCGGTGTAGTTACGGACTCAACGACAGGTAAACCTGTTGAATTTGCCAGCATTGCGCTGATCAACTCGCAAACAAAAAAGCCGATTGACGGAACTGTTGCCGATGATAAAGGCAAGTTTACCCTCAATAAATTACCACAGGGCGATTTTCAGCTCCTGATTTCCTTTGTTGGGTATCGTAATAAAACCATTTCGAGTGTTAAGCTCGACCGGAAGGGGGATATTAATCTGGGAGCGATCAAACTGAGTGCCGACATTCGGACATTAAAGGAAGTGGAAGTGGTGGGGCAAGCCTCACTGGTTGAAGAAAAAGTGGATCGGCTTGTCTATAATGCCGATAAAGACATTACGGCAAAAGGGGGCGATGCTACGGATGTGATGCGTAAAGTACCGCTTCTGTCTGTTGATCTGGATGGTAATGTGAGTTTGCGCGGAAGCAGCAATGTGCGGGTGTTGATCAACAACAAACCATCGACCATTGTAGCCAGCAGTGTGGCCGATGCGCTGAAGCAAATTCCCGCCGACATGATCAAAACCGTAGAAGTAATCACAAGCCCCTCCGCCAAGTATGATGCCGAAGGGTCGGCTGGTATTATTAATATCATCACCAAGAAAACCACCTTACAGGGTTTCACGCTGAATATTGATTCAGGAGTGGGCAATCGGGGCAGTAACCTCGGCTTGAATGGGAATCTGCGGACGGGTAAAATGGGTTTTAGCCTAAGTGGTTTTGGCCGGGCAAACTACAACGTTATTGGTCGCTTTGCCAACACACAGCAAACATTTGGCAGTAATGGAACGACAACTACCGATCAAACCGCCGATACGCGCAACCACAGTTTGTTTGGTCAATATACACTTGGCTGGGATTATGACATCAGCAAAACCAGTTCAATAACGGCCAGTCTGCGCTATGGTGCCCGGAATAACTACCAGAATCAGGACAACTTTCTGACGCGTACCATCGCGCCAACAGCCTACTTTCCAATCGTGTCGGATCGTAATGTGTTGACGAAAGACTTATCGGGTACGGTCGATGCCAATATCGATTATACGCGCACATTTGCCAAGCCGCAACAGGAGTTGAGCATATCGGCGCAATACAGCCGCAACAATCGTAATAACGATTTTACCGCTGATATTTTAAATACCGCTGATTTCTCGACAATCACGTCGCGCTTGCAGAACCTCAACAACAGCTTTAATCAGGAGTCAACCATTCAGGGTGACTACCAAACGCCAATTGGAAAGAACCAACTGCTTGAGTTTGGCGGAAAGGGCATTTTTCGTCAGGTTGAAAGTGCCTACAGCTACCGCGTAGGAGCCAGCACAGGCGAACTTATTGCCGACCCAACCCGCTCGGCCAACACCCTCAATTATGATCAGAGTATTGGTGCCGGCTATGTGTCTTATACGCTGACAACCAAAAACAAGTATACGATTAAAGCGGGAACTCGGTTTGAGCATACGACGATCAATGCCAACTACAGTCAAAATCAGCCGGGTGAACAGGGTGCTGCCGCTGGACAGGACTTAGGTATTCCGAGCTATAGTAATCTGGTGCCGAGCATTAATATCTCGAAAGCACTGAAAGGCGGGAAGACGGTGAAGCTGGCTTACAACCGCCGATTGCAACGTCCGGGCATTCAATTTCTGAATCCGAACGTGAACACCTCGAATCCAACGAGCATTACAAAGGGAAACCCATTGCTGTCGCCGGAGTTGACAGACAACCTCGAACTGAGCACGAGTGCTTATATTAAAAGCGTGTATTTGAATGTGTCGTTGTTTGCTCGACAAACGAACAACTCAATCACCAGCGTTCGGGATACCATAACGACGGGGGCAGGGCAGGTGACTAACCCAACGCTGGCGCAGGCCATTCAAACAACCTATCTGAACATTGGTCGTGAGTCGGCCTATGGAACCAACGTATTTGGTAATGCAACCTTCTTCTCGAAGTGGCAGATTGGCGGAGGATTCGATCTGTATTATTCTTACCTGACCAACAACAACGCCGGGTCGGTGTATAACGCAACCAACTCAGGCTGGGTCACAACGGGCCGTTTCTTCACA
>CAXTJJ010000014.1:0-25393 GCA_964244155.1 uncultured Spirosoma sp. | reverse complement strand
TGATTTCTACGAAACCTTCGGCGAAGATGCCGTGCGGGCCAGCAAAATTCTGGGTATTACGCTTACCAAGCGCAACAACGGCGGATCCAATGAAGAACTGGCGGGCTTTCCGCACCACTCGCTTGATACCCACCTGCCCAAACTCGTTCGGGCGGGCGAGCGCGTGGCTATTTGCGATCAACTCGAAGACCCATCGGTAGCAAAAGGAATCGTTCGGCGGGGCGTTACGGAGTTGGTGACACCCGGCGTTTCGTTCAACGACAACGTACTCGATACCCGGCGGAACAACTACCTGGCCGCCGTGCATTTCGGTAAAACGGACGATACATTTGGTATATCCTTTCTGGATATTTCGACGGGTGAGTTTTTAGCCTCGCAGGGTAATTCAGCTTATGTCGATAAACTGTTGCAGAGCTTTAATCCGTCGGAAGTGCTGTACTGCAAGCGCAATCGGCAGGAGTTCGGCAGTTTGTTCGGCGATAAATTTCATACCTATACGCTCGAAGACTGGGCCTTTACCTATGACTTCGGCTATAACTTCCTGAAACAACATTTTCAGACAACTTCGCTTAAGGGTTTCGGGATTGAAGGTATGCCCGATGGCATTATCGCGGCTGGCGTGATTCTGCACTACCTCAACGAAACCGAACACAAAGACCTTCAGCACATCACCCGCGTTACCCGGCTTGAAGAAGACCGCTATGTGTGGCTCGACCGATTCACCATTCGCAACCTCGAACTGACGGCCGCCCAGCAGGAAGGAGGAGTGCCGCTCATCCAGATTCTTGACCAGACCGTAACTCCGATGGGCGCACGTCTGTTGCGGAAATGGCTCAGCTTGCCGCTTAAGGAAAAAGCCCTCATCGACGAGCGACTTAACATGGTCGAATTGCTGGTTGGTGACATTGATTTGGCCGACACGCTCGTCAACCACCTGAAACAGATCGGGGATTTGGAGCGACTGGTCTCGAAAGTGGCCGTTCGGCGCATCAGCCCACGCGAACTGCTTCAACTGAAACGGTCGCTGCAACACGTGCTGCCCATTAAGGAGCTATTGATTACGGCGCTGAGCCAGAATGAATCGTCTGGTCTGCACTCAGGGTCGTTAAAGAAATATGCCGATCAGCTGAATCCGGTTTCGTTCCTGCTCGACCGTATCGAAACAGAGTTACGCGAAGACCCTCCGACGCTCTCCAATCAGGGCGGCATCATTAAACAGGGTATTAACGCCGAACTGGATGAACTGACCGCCATTGCGTATTCGGGGAAAGATTATCTGCTTCAACTACAGGAGCGCGAAGTGCAGCGAACGGGAATCAGCTCACTCAAAATAGCTTATAATAAAGTGTTCGGCTATTACCTGGAAGTGACCCATGCACACAAAAATCGGGTTCCTGAAGATTGGATTCGGAAACAGACGCTGGTGAATGCCGAACGGTACATTACGCCTGAGCTGAAGGAATACGAAGATAAAATCCTGAACGCAGAGGAACAGATTTTTCAGATCGAAGCCCGGATGTTCAACGACATGATCATTGCGGCTGGCGAATACGTTGGGGCTATTCAGCAGAACGCCCGTGTATTGTCGGTGCTCGATGTGCTGGCTTCGTTCGGACGCGTTGCCGTCAAGAATAAATACGTTCGCCCGTCAATCAACGAGAGTAAAGTCCTGAACATTAAAGATGGTCGGCACCCGGTTATTGAGCAGCAACTGCCCCCCGGCGAACCCTATATCCCGAACGATGTTTACCTGGACGACCAGACCCAGCAGATCATCATCATTACCGGCCCGAACATGGCGGGTAAATCAGCTTTGCTGCGGCAAACGGCCCTGATCGTGTTGATGGCACAATCGGGTAGTTTTGTGCCGGCATCGTCGGCAGAAATAGGCCTGGTCGATAAGATTTTCACCCGCGTTGGCGCATCGGATAATCTGTCGCGGGGCGAAAGTACGTTCATGGTCGAGATGACCGAAACGGCCAGTATTCTCAATAACCTAAGCGAACGAAGCCTGATCCTGATGGACGAAATCGGGCGGGGAACGAGTACCTACGACGGTGTTTCGATTGCCTGGTCCATAACGGAATACCTGCACAACAAAACCGATTGTCGTCCGAAAACGCTGTTTGCGACGCACTATCATGAACTGAACGATCTGGCGACCGATAACCCACGCATCAAAAATTACAATGTGTCGGTGAAAGAGTTGGGTAATAAAGTGATTTTCCTGCGGAAGCTGAAAGAAGGCGGTTCGGAGCACAGTTTCGGGATTCACGTAGCGCAAATGGCCGGAATGCCTGCCCAGATTGTGATGCGGGCCAACGAGATTCTGAAACAGTTGGAGTCATCGCATCAGCGCGAAGCCAATCGGGAAAACATCCAGAAGGCAGTACCGCAGGAACGTGAATTAGCCCTGCGCATCATCGAATCCGGCGACCCAAAATCCGAAGCAATTAAAGAGAAACTGCGCTCCATCGACGTAAACCGGCTAACACCAATCGAAGCGTTATTGAAGCTGAATGAGTTGCTGAAAATGGCGGAGTGATGGAGATCAATGATGAATTGGAAATACAGATATTTCACACTCTTGAAGGGGTGAAGCGTACAAATGAGGCCATTCGTCGGCATCAACTTGCCGGTGATCCTAATGACTTTATAATCGAGCAGTTTTTGGAAGTTAAGAGTCGATTGACTGACGAACTGCGAAGTCTGTTGTTCAGGCTACAGAAATGTCCTGGCAGATAGCTTTATAGATTATCTCTAATCTTTGAGTCATCGAGTACTTAATAAAAATGAGGCAGCCATTATCGTCTTTTTTGAGTTATGATACATCTAATAAATTCACCTGAAGCAAGGCTAAATCTTATTAAAGAAACTATAGAGCTGCCTGGTTCTTCTTGCTGGAAAGCAGTTGATGATTTTACTGCTGTATTACAAGACTATAATTATGAAAAACACCCATTTAATTTTAAATTAGATGGAGTTATTAGGGCCTCTGTTAACGACGACGAAAATTGGTTTAACGACATAGACCGATTATCTTATCCTAATAGAAATAAATATAAGAAGATAAGAATCAATTTTGGGCGTTGTAATTTTCCTGATACGGCAGTTTTTTACTGTTCAAGTGAAAATGGTGTTCCAGTTTTTGAAGTTAGACCAGAAGTTGGCCAGTACATTGTGTTATCTAATTGGGCCAGTAAAGTGTCCGATAAAATAGAATTTTATGGAGCAGCTATTGGTGTTGAGGCTATTATAAAATCTTTGGGTCGAAATGACTCTTTTATTAAGACTTTAAGCCAAGATGATATATTCAAGGACAGCACTACTCAAGATATAAAAAATATTGACCGTTATGTAGCTAAATTATTTATGGAGAAAGCTTCCGAAAATGATAGAATTTATTGGCTTACCAGTGCAATTACTAGAATTCATTTTGAGAACATGGTTTTATCAAAGTCGGGCAAAAAACTCCAAGGATTAATTTACCCTAGTGTTGCCAGTATGATAACAGGATCTAATTTAGCACTCACTACAAGTTATGTTGATCAAAATCTACGGTTAATTGGAGCAAGCATGTATAAACTTGTTGAACATGATGTAGATAAAATGGAATATAAACTTACACCCGTAAAAACCCTTATGAGAGCAGATAATTATGGTCTTTTAGATTGGCAAGATATATCTAAACGTCACGCTGGAAAATACTATATTTTATCTCCTCAAACACCCACTATACCATTTGATAAATCTACGCTTCTTGATCGAGAAGAAAAGAAATATTAATATTTAATCTGGTTAATGCAACTGTGTATGAATAGGTTCTTGCGTATATGTTTGATATAATGTAGACGACGATTACTTGGATTTGTTATTAGGCTAGGATTGAATTTATTGCCCAATGAAAATTTAAAAATAAACAACAAATAACTAATAATGGAGCTAAACGTATTAACCGCTCCGCTCACGGTTCACGAAATCGAGTGGCGGGTGCAAAGTCAGACCAAAGACGGCCAGAAAATTGTCGTTGTGCCGTACATCACCAATCGCTGCGTGATGCAACGCTTCGACGATCAGTTCGGCTGGGCGGGCTGGCAAAACGAGATCAAGGAAATAGACGGCGGTTTCCTGTGTACAATTACGGCGATACTGCCTGGTGGCGAAATCGTTAGAAAAACTGACGGTGCCAGCCGTACCAGCGTTGAGCCGGTAAAAGGCGGTATCAGCGATGCCATGAAACGATGCGCCGTTCAGTTCGGCTTAGGTCGGGCGTTGTATGATTTTCCTAAAGTGCTTGTTGAAACGACCGATAAGTACATTCCCAACTGGGCCACCCCTTTGTTGGATAAAATGGTTGAGAAGATCAATGCAGGTGGGGTTGTGCGCGATGTAGTGGTGCTAAAGCCCGAACACGCCAAGCCAACCGCGAAAGCAGCTTAGACTAATGTAGGATATAGGATGTATGATGTATAAAGCTGGCATACCACTATATCATATATCCTATATCATACATAATCGCTTACTTCCCGCTTCCAACGGCCGCTGGTCCGGCCATACCCTGCGAAATGACGAGCAGTTTGTCGCTCAGTGTCTGGATCGCTTTTTTGTAACGAACTTCCAGGTCGGGTAGGTTCGTCGTCGATTTCAGCGAAGCTTCGTACAGTAAACCCGGAAGCATCCAGGAAGCATACCCGCTGTTTGGGTCGGAGGATGCGTAAAGAGACTTGTACCAACCACCAAAGGCATTGCCTTTTGGGTCGATGAAGGACCGTTCCAGAAGTCGCAGTTCCTTATTCAACTCTACTAATTTGTCGGTACGGCCGGTTTGCAGGTAATTCTGCCGGGCCAGTTCGCATGCATCGGCATTCTTCTTCATGTCGGCAACGGCATTGAGCAACGGAGCAATCGAGTAGGTTGGTGCGTAAGCCTGAATAGCTTTTTCGGCAGCTTTCAGGTGCACAGCCAGATCAGTTGGGTAACGGGCGATGTCGTAGGGGACAAGATCGGCGTTTGCCAGCCGCATGGTCATTGTGCCTACAACCTGTTCCATCATCGGTCCCATTTTATACGTTGGATCGGCGAATTTGTCGTAAAAATAGAGATCGTCGTACTGCGAGTGGTAAAGAGTCGGCCCTTCCATCCCGGCACTCAAGGACGGAATGCCGATATGCATATACGGCGCAATATGGTCGGAGCCACCGCCGAGATTTCCTATGGTTGGTTCACCCGCCATCACCGCCGGCGCTGAGGAGCCCGTTACGCGCGTTGGGTTACCGGCTGCTTTGTGACCCATCCAGTGCTGGTACACCGTTTTATTGGAATCAGGATACTGGACAGCCTGTGTCGCTTCGATGATGAGTTTCTTCATGGATGGCGACGCACTGGCTCCGAATGTTCGTCCGGAAACAGCCGCGTCGTAGTTCATATAGGCGACGGCTTTTTGGGTCAACTCATCGCGGAATTGCTCACTCCACTCGGCCGAACCAATCACGCCCGGTTCTTCGGCATCCCAATGGCATACTTTAATCGTGCGCCGGGGTCGTTGACCGGCTTTCGCCAGCTTACCCATCGTTTCGGTCATGCTCAACAACATCGCTGTACCCGAATTCGGGTCGGTAGCACCAAAGGACCAGGCATCGTAGTGGCAACCGGCAATGATCCATTCGTCGGGAAATTCGGCACCTGTCAGTGTACCAACCACCTGATAAATCCGCTGAATCGTTTTCTCTTGTTTCACCATTAATCGCACTTTCAGCGCGGGGCCGCCTTCCAGCCGGTAGGTGTATGGTAAGCCACCCTGCCAGCCTGTGGGAACCGGTTTTACGCCCGCCATCCGCTTCAGGATTTCAGTAGCAGAACCGTAAGGGAGGGGCGTTACCGGAATTTTATGTAGTCCAACGGCATTTTGATCAAGCCGCTTGGGTGTGTTCTTGGCATCGAGCGGTAGGGCCGCTTCGCCGGGGGTTAATGGGTCACCCGTGTAAGGCGTCGTTAGTAACGAGCCTCGCTGAATGACGCTCTCGCTGTAATAGGGGCCTTCCGGAAAGGTCAACCCGCGCATGTAGCCGCTGTCGGCAGGGTCGGTAAAAATGATCACGCCAACGGCACCGTCGGCCTGAGCAAACTGCGCTTTATAGCCCCGAAAATTGCCGCCGTACCGGGCTAGTACGATCTTGCCTTTTACCGAAATGCCCATGGCTTTCAGTTGCTCGAAATCTTCCTTGCGACCATAGTTGGCATACACCACCTCAGCCGTAGCATCGCCCGAACCCGACCAAGCATTATAACCGGGGGTCAGGCGTGGGTCGCTGCTATATTTGTCTTCCTTGAAGAGGAACTCCCGGATGTTGAGCGGCTGGCGAATGGGTTCAACCAATTCAACAGCAATCTCGCCGGGGCCTTTCGGCAGCAATACATCGTGCGGGTAAATATCCACCTGCCAACCCGCCTTGCGCATGGTTTCGGCAATGTAGTCACGTACATGCTCGTTCTCGACCGAACCCGTAAGGTGGGGTACGCTACTTAATTTTTCGAGGTGGTTCTTGAACGCTGTCGAAGATTGTTTGGCTTTAAACTCGGCTTCAAGTTTAACCTGAGCGGCTTGCCGGGCTGGAACGAAACCACTGAGGGCGGGCGTTGGGGTAGGTTGCGCCTGGGCGGCAACTATGCTAAGCGCCAGCGCCAGCGTTCGGTAAGTCGTTTTGAGTAGAGGACGATAGTGCATAAGAATCAGGTTGTATGATTCTCAAATATCGGAATTTAGTTTGGTAAAGCTGAGAAAATGCAAGTGAATAGTTGGCTAATAAAAAAAGCCATGGAATCCACGGCTCTTTTTATTCAATAAGGTTAATGAAACTTATTTAGGCATCGCGAAGATGGTCGAATCAACTTTTGGGTTGAATACCATGTTCGACAGTGTCATCGTGATGGCACCCGGCATGGCAGGGCTGTTAAGCTCTATTGTAGACGGTAACGTTAGCCCGTCAACTGTTTTGTAATTGCTATATTGCGATTTGACTTCACCACTTTGTCCCTGCATGGTAACCGTTGCTTTGCTGCCTGCCAGTTGATAGGTAGCTGCGTCAACGAAATAATTGATCACGCCTGCTGGAGCGGTCACTTTTAAGTTAAAGACATCTTTGTCGTTTAGCTTTTCCTTACCCACAAGCTCAACCGGATATTTTTTATCCTTGGCGGTTGCCAACTCAGTACCAATCACATAGGTATTGGCTTTCTGTATTTTCACCTGCTCGTCGGGAAGTGCCTGCGCGCCGGAGCCGCCCGCCATTGGGTTGATGGCCCAGCCTTTATCGCCGTCAACAACTTGTGTCATTTGCTGGCCCATAACGGAAATGTCTGTACGCGATGACTGCCCAACAACCGTTGTTACTTTACCCGTCATGTCCATGCCCATAACACTCATACTCTGGTCGAACTGGAGCGATTTAACGGCGGCTACTTTGTCGGCACCACCCAGGGCAGCAATGTTCTTATCAATAATTTCTCCAGCTGTCTGCGCAAAGGATAACGCCGGAATGGCCACAAGGGCAACAAGGGTAATAAGTTGCTTTTTCATGCAAAAAGATTAGTCAGATAGTATGTAAAGGTACTGAACCGCTCTTGTAAAACGAACAGCAAATAGCATCATAGTTACAAAAAATGATAGCCCAATTTGCTCAATCGGCAACTTTAGGGGCCAATCGGTTTGCAGGGCTGACGGGTGTTCGTTACCTTCATCGGCTTAAAACTTAACTACCTAACTTACGATGCTGTCAACGACCCGCGTCAAGCTTTCCGTTATGATGTTCCTCCAGTTTTTTGTGTGGGGAGCCTGGTACGGACAAATGAGTAAATACCTCTTAACCCAACTTCATTCAACTGGCGATCAGGTCGGTAATGCCTATGCCGCGTTTTCGCTGGCCATGATTATCGCACCGTTTTTCGTCGGTATGATTGCCGACCGCTACTTTGCCGCACAAAAAGTACTGGGCGTATTAAATTTGCTGGGGGCCGTAGTGTTGTACTTCATTACCCAGAATACCAATCCTGACAATTTTTTCTACCTGATTCTGGCCTACTGCATCACGTTTGCGCCAACCCTGGCCTTGACGTCGTCGATTGCGATGCAGCAAATGACGACCCCTGAAAAGGAGTTTCCGGGCATTCGGGTGCTGGGAACTGTCGCCTGGATTATCGTAACAAACATTGTTGGGTATTACGGTTTTGGCGATAAGGTGACTATCTTCCAACTGTCAATGTATTCGGCCGTAGTATTAGGGATCTTCTCGTTTTTCCTGCCCGACACACCGCCCAAAGCCACTGTCTCGACCTCTGTCTCACAGATTCTGGGGCTGGATGCATTCAAACTATTTAAAGATCGCTCATTCGCTATTTTCTTTCTGTCGTCGGTGTTGATCTGTATCCCACTCTCGTTTTACTACGCCATGGCCAACCCCTCGCTGACAGATGGCGGCATGCAAAATGTTGAAAATAAAATGTCGCTGGGGCAGGCTTCCGAGGTGATTTTTATGTTGCTTATTCCGCTAGCCTACACTCGACTGGGCGTTAAGAAAATGCTTATTGTGGGCTTGGTGGCCTGGATCGTGCGTTTCATTTGCTTCGGCTACGGCGATGGTGGCGCAGGCGAATGGATGCTTTATCTGGCTATCGTTCTGCATGGTGTTTGCTACGATTTCTTCTTCGTAACGGGTCAAATTTATACCGATAATAAGGCGGGTGAGAAAATCAAGTCATCGGCGCAGGGCCTGATTTCGCTCGCAACCTATGGCATTGGTATGGGAATCGGCTCCAAGCTGTCGGGCATGGTGCTCGACATGTACACCCGGCCTGATGGCACCAAAGACTGGCTGAGCGTTTGGCTCGTTCCGGCAGGCATCGCGGCTGCGGTACTGATTGTCTTTGTCCTGCTCTTCACCGATAAAAAACGGATTCAGGCTAAGAATGACGAGTTAGTGCCGGGACCATTGTAGTTGACAGGACTGAGGACAGTGCATTGGGCTAGAATAAACGACCCGATGCACCGTCCATTCGCCGATACAGTATGGAAAAGAAACGACGGATTACATTTTACAATGACCGGAATGGCCCTCATGAAGATCAGTTGAGGGAACAGGTCGCTATGACACCTGAAGAGCGGTGGCTGGCTTTCGTTAAGTTGCGCAGAATGTATTTTGGCCTTGTAGGTAATCAACCTAAGTTGCCTAAAGGTATTACAGTTACTCACCCGTCATGGATGTAGAAAATTCAGAGTTTCTGGACTTTGTAAAAGCTGCTGATGCCAACAAGCTAGAGTATATTCTCATTGGCGGCTTGGCCATGATTCTCAACGGAGCCGTACGCTTTACTCAGGATGCTGACCTTTGGCTCGAACCCAGCAATGAGAATAGGGATCGTTTTATTCAGGCCTTGCTATCATTTGGGTATGACGAGGAGGATGTTCAGGGTATGCGTAGTACGGATTTCACACAGCCTCGAATGATTCGTATTCATGACATACCGATGGACGTGTTGACAAGCGTACATTTTAACTTAGATTACTATGCATGTAGAAAAAGAGCTAGACCATTTACTACGAAAGGCGGTCAACTAATCTATTTCCTTCATATCAACGACCTGAGGGAAACTAAAATACTGGCCCGGCGTACCAAAGATTTAAATGATATATTGATGATTGATGAGATCATCGAAGAGGTAAAAAAGCAAGGGGGCTCCCTGAAGTAAACTTACCTCCTCTCTCCAATTTTACATGCAACTCATTTCCTACAACATAAACGGCATTCGGGCGGCTATCCGCAACGGGTTAGTCGACTGGCTGTCCCAGCATCAATTCGATATCCTTTGCTTTCAGGAAGTGAAAGCGACAACCGACGTTGTCGATCTGTCAGTATTTGAGCAATTAGGGTATCAATATCACTGGCATGCGGCCGAAAAGAAAGGCTATTCGGGTGTGGCGACGTTTTCGAAGATAGCCCCAACCAATGTCGTTCTGGGTTGCGGACTACCCGTTTATGACTGCGAGGGCCGGATCCTGCGTACCGATTTCGGTGATCTTACCTTACTTAATTGCTATTTCCCGTCGGGTACATCCGGTGAGCTTCGGCAGGGGATTAAGATGGAGTTTCTGGCCGATTTTTATCAGTATGTACAGGAACTGCGGAAAGAGCGACCCAAGCTCATTGTGGTGGGTGATTACAACATTGCCCATACGCCTATCGACATTCATGACCCTGTACGTAACAAAAATTCGACGGGTTTTCTGCTCGAAGAACGTGCCTGGATGGACGGCTGGTTTGGGAGCGGCATGACCGATTCATTCCGGTATAAAAACCCAACCGATGTGGCGTATAGCTGGTGGAGTTACCGCGCGGGTGCCCGCACGAACAACAAAGGCTGGCGTATCGACTATGCCTCTGTCACCGACAACCTCCGCGACCAGATCATAGACAGCAAAATGCTGCCCGACGCCGTCCACGCCGACCATTGCCCGGTCTGGTTATCAATGAGTGAATTAGTGAATGATAGAATGACTGAATAATCGTTAGAGTTCTTTATTCACTCATTCTATCATTCACTAATTCACTCATTAAAACAATGTACTTCCTCATCTACAAGCCTTACCTCATGCTTTCCCAATTCAGCCGGGAGGGGGACAAGCAAACACTGGCTGATTTAGATTTTACGTTTCCTACGGATGTGTATCCCGTAGGGCGGCTCGATGCTGATAGTGAAGGGTTGTTGCTGTTGACGAATGACAAACAACTTAATCACCGCCTGTTGAATCCAAAATTTCGGCATAACCGGACTTATTACGTGCAGGTCGATGGCGCATTGACGGTTGACGCCTGTCGGCAATTATCCGAAGGCGTAACAATTTCGGTGGATGGGAAATCATATCACACGCTTCCAGCCAGTGCTGCCGTTATCGACGAACCGAACCTGCCGGAACGGAACCCGCCCATTCGTTACCGGGCCAGTATTCCAACCTCATGGGTAGCTATTGCCCTGCATGAAGGGAAAAATAGGCAGGTTCGCAAAATGACAGCCGCTGTGGGTTTTCCAACGCTTCGGCTGGTACGCTGGGCAATTGAAAGTTTAACGGCCGATGGAATGCTGCCCGGTCAGGTTCGCGAACTGAGCCGGGCGGAGGTTATGAAAGGCCTTCGTCTTGGTTAATGGTTATTAGTGGTGTGGGACAAGTTTAATTTTTTGACAGGATTAACAGGATTGGTTGATTCAAATGCTGTTAATCCTGTCAAAAATTAAACTTGTCCTACATTCTTGATTGGTTATTGACCGTTTACAGGCCTAATAACAAACGTGAATAACGGCTAATTCAAAGAGTAGCTTGGGCTGAATTTTTGTCATCCCGACGAAGGAGGGATCTTCGGTCGGGGTTAAGTTTTCTCTCGTACCGGAGATCCCTCCTTCGTCGGGATGACAAAAAATAACTACCTGATTTATATAATAGTACACCAAAAGTTATCCATTGTTCACGTTAACTAACCAATCGAGTCTAAAAAATTCCTTCATCAGCAAAGCTATAATATGCTTTATCGGTAAAAATAAGATGGTCGAGTACAGGAATGTCCAAAAGCCGACCGGCATCTTTCAGCTTTTTAGTCAAGTCCTTATCGGCTTGCGAAGGCGTCAAATTACCCGATGGGTGATTATGAAACAGAATCATGGACGACGCCAGGTGCTCGATAGCCTGTTTAAAAATTAACTTCGGGTCAGCTATAGTGCCCGAAATGCCACCTGTGCTGATCTGAACCGGGCGCATGATTTCGTTGGCGCGGTTCATCAATAGAATCCAGAATTCTTCGTGGGGCTTGTCGATCAGATGCGGAATCATTTCATTATAGGCATCCCGAGAGCACGTAACCCGCGCTCGCTGCGGCCGGTCCTGCTCTTTCCGTCGACGGCCGAGTTCGAGGGCAGCTATAATGGTAATGGCCCGTGCTTCGCCAATTCCCCGAAACTTCGATAGGTCTTTGACGCTCAGCTTAGCCAGATCATTGAGGTTATTATTGACGCTTTTGAGAATAATGCGGGATACATCGACGGCGGTCAGGTCAACGGTGCCGGAGTTGATGAGAATGGCAATTAGTTCGGCTTCGGATAAGGCAGCCTTACCCTTAAGCATGAGTTTTTCTCGCGGACGATCTTCTTCGGCCCAGCTTTGAATCGTGCCGGAGGATTCATAGGTCATGGATATAAGTCAGTTATGGTGCTATTTTTGTGTACAAAGTGCACAAAAAAACCTTACCCGCAAAAAGGTAAGGTTTCGTATGACTTGCATCCGCAAGAATAGTTATTGGTTACTTGTTAATTTGTTAGTAGTAGAACGTTACGTTGACTAGTAATAACTGATAACCCACCCAATAACGATTAACCAGGACTTAAGCAGAAGCTTGAAGCTTGTTAACCAAACGAGCCAGTTTCGATTTGTTGTTGGCTGCTTTGTTTTTGTGGATGATGTTGCGCTTAGCGAGTTTGTCAAGGGCAGACGAAACAGCCTTGTACAGTTCAACGGCCATGGCGTGGTCAGTTGTCGTACGAAGTTTCTTTACCATATTCCGGGTCGTTACGTGCTGGTAACGGTTCAATAAACGCTTCTTGGCACTCGACCGGATTGCTTTTTTTGATGACTTGTGATTTGCCATTGGTATATAAAATGTGATCGTTGTCTCGATATAAGGGCGCAAAAATAAGAAATTCGGTTGGAACAAGCAACTGTCCCAACCGAATTTCTTGATTTACTTGACCTTACTGACGAATATCAGCGTTGACCGTCAACGTTTTTTCCCAGATTACTTCATTCTCTTTAACGAATTGTTTGTAGGCTGCGCTGTTCTCAAAAGTTTTTATATCAGCCTCCGATTGAAACGTTTGGTAATGTACTACGTCATAGTCTGCAACGGCCTGATTTGGCAAAATTGTCTTACCAGACGTGTAACCGACGATCTGTGGAATTTCATGCTTTAGGGCCGCAAAACCGCTCATATGCTGTTCGACTGCTGCATTTTCGACCCCTTTTTTGAATTTAACACATACAACTTGCTGTTTCTGGGCTTTTCGCGCAGGTGAGTATGCACCATAGATTGTTAAAGCAAACGCACACAGCAACACAACGATTAGGGTATATCCCTTTGACTTGACATTCATGATTATTTGAAAATTATTGATTTGACCGAATTTTGTTCTGAATCACACAGTGCTTTAATTGAATAGTTAAACAATTTGCTTGTAAAGTACCATGTTTTGTCAAATGTACAAACGTTTTATTTGGTTGCTAATTTTTGTCAATATTTTTTTTGGAAGCGTATGCGTACAAGGCGCTAACAAACCCGAAAAGGGCGGTTGGCAAACGTTAAAATGGAGGCTTTCAGAAAGAGAAAATGCTGACTTTATTAAAGATGGCTTCGTTCAAAACGAATTGAGCGGAAACCGTTCTGGATTGATAGCAACGGCCTGGGGATTCTTTGCGCATCAACAAATAAATCGGCTCGCGGTGTTTACACTCCCGGCCGACATGATGCACTTCTTTAAAAAGCATATTGGGTATCTGGCCGACAATGCGGTCAACCCCGATAAGCGACGGTATGCGGTGGTAGGCGAGGCCCCGCGTCATTTTATCGACCTCGATGCCTATCCTGACACGTCGGTTGCGACTTTACCGAGATTTTACAAAGAGGCTACGGCGCGCTACGGCGAGGACTCGCTGGCTCTTCATGGCCTGGTGCCGTGGCAGATCCAGTTAACAAAATATCAGTTGACCGAAGCCTTCAAGCAGCGCGACGTTCGGAGAATCCTGCGCGTTGCCGCCGACCTGGGCCATTACATTGCCGATGCGAATGTGCCGTTGCACACGACCCGTAATTACAATGGGCAACTAACGAATCAGCAGGGAATTCATGGATTTTGGGAGTCACGCCTGCCGGAGCTGTTTAGCACCGACTATGATTTTCTGACGGGTCAGGCCGAATATGTGTACTCGCCCCAGAAAGCGGCCTGGCGGGCGGTATTTAACGCCAATGCGGCTCTGGACTCGGTGTTGCGATTTGAACAGCAGCTAACCGATGAAGTGGGTGAAACACGAAAATTCGGTTTTGAAGAGAGAAATGGAATTACCGCCAAAGTTTATTCGGCAGATTTCTCGCAACGGTACCACGAGCGATTACGTGGGCAGGTCGAACGCCAGATGCGGGCATCCGTAAAGATGGTCGGCGATTTCTGGTATACCTGCTGGGTCGATGCCGGTCAGCCAGATTTGCGGTCGCTGGCGAAGTACCAGCTTACCGACCAGGAACAAAAAGAAGAAGTCGGCGAAAAGAAGGGTTGGTTGAAACGGCTTTTCTCGGCGAGGGAGGAAGAGTAATCTGAACCGGGATTTATTTGATTCGTATGATTTACATGATTTTGCAACTGTTGACGTGATTTATAAAATCGCATTCCGTTAAAATCAGATAATTCATACAAATCAAATAAATCCCGGTTCAGACTTATACCGCCAGTTTCTTCATATACTCGGCGTCGTTTTTCAGGCTCACCATTGGCGACTCGGCGTATTCTTCCTGTTCGACGAGGAAATACTTGATACCGCTGTCCATCGCAACGCGTAAGGTTTTCTTGAAATCGACATTGCCTTTGCCAAGGTCATTCTGAACGGGCTTACCTGCCTGTACGGTATAATCTTTAACATGACATAGTTCGTAGCGCTTACCGTACTTTTTAAGGTGCTCGGCGGTGTTGACACCTGCTACATCAATCCAGCACAAATCCAGTTCGAACATGACGTTTTTAGGATCGGTGTTTGCCAGCAAAAATTCCTGTGGGAGCTTGCCGTCGAGGGGGCGGAATGAATAATCGTGGTTGTGATAGCCGAATTTCAAACCTGCTTTGCTTACTTCTTCGCCTGCTTTGTTGAACATATCGGCGATTTTCTTCCATTCGTCCCATGTTTTTTGTGGGCCGATGTAAGGACATAGCAGATACGTCAACCCGGCCCCATGAGCCATCTCAATGCTCTTCTTCAGGCCATCGGGCTTTTCCATATCCCCCCTGAAGTTGAAGTGGGTGCTGACCATCTTTACACCCAGACCGTCGAGAAATGATTTCATTTCTTTTGGCTCCATGCCCCACAAAAAGCCCTGTGCGCCACCGAAGCTCTCGAACTGTTTGTAGCCCATGTTGGCTAGTTGCGTCATGACACCTTTCGGATCTTTGGGCAATACGTCACGGGCACTGTAAAGTTGAACACCAAATGGGCTAATCAGCTTGGCAGGTGCATTCGCCAATAAGTTGGCTTGGCTTAGGGTAAAGGCTCCGGCTGTTAACAGACCGGATTGTTTTAGAAAACTGCGTCGTTGCATGGTTGGTAAAAGTTTGCATGGTTAAAACGTAAAGATGGGACGGTTCTACGCAAAACGGATAGAAAATAGTTTGTAGGGCCCTGCTTTCACCCTGTTTAATAGCGGCTTTCACTAATGGGAAAAAACAGTGGTGTATCTTTGTGGTCTTTCCTCAATACGAATGACGTTTTCCAAATTATATCTACAAGCCGGACGCGATGAGCCCCTCCGGCGATTCCACCCCTGGGTGTTCTCACGCGCTATCAGCCGCTACGAAGGTGATCTGAACGATGGCGATGTGGTGGAAGTGTTCGACAGTAAGAAGAATTACCTTGCCACTGGTCATTACCATGATGGCAGCATTGCGGTCCGTGTTTTCTCGTTTGGTGCTACCGCTGGTGGACCCGTAACGCCCGATTTGCCCTACTGGACAAAAAAACTTGCACATATTCGCACCGTTCGACAGGCCATCGTTACGGGTGATCGGGACGCCGAACCGACAAACTGTTACCGGCTTGTTCATGGGGAAGGTGATGGTTGTACGGGCCTTATTCTCGACGTATATAATGGCGTTGTGGTGCTACAGGCGCATTCTATTGGTATGCACCGCGAACGGGACATCATTACCGAAGCCCTGAAAGCTGTTTTTGGTAAAGAACTCAAGGCGGTATACGACAAAAGTGCGGATACGCTGCCCGACGAATATGGCGCTACCGTAACGAACAGCTACCTATATGGTCGGACCCCCGTACCACACCCAGTGCAGGAAAACGGGAATACGTTTCTGGTTGACTGGATAACCGGTCAGAAAACCGGCTTTTTTCTGGACCAGCGCGACAACCGGGCACTCCTGGCCCAATACGCGAAAGGAAAAAATGTGCTGAATGCATTTTGCTATTCGGGCGGATTTTCTGTCTATGCGCTCAAAGCGGGGGCTCGGTCTGTTCACTCGGTCGATGTTTCGCAGAAAGCCATTGACCTGACTAATCAGAATATAACGGCCAACTTTAGCGAAGGCGATGAGCGGCATCAGGCGTATACCGAAGATGTAATGCATTACCTGAAAAATCACGACCAGGTATACGACGTTGTCGTACTCGATCCACCTGCCTACGCGAAGAGTCAATCGGCGCGGCACCGGGCTGTCCAGGGCTATAAGCGACTGAATGCCGAGGGACTTCGCCGGGTGGCGAAGGGTGGTTTGCTGTTTACATTCTCCTGTTCGCAGGTTGTGGACCGGGAGTTATTTTACAACACCATTGTAGCGGCTGCCATTGAAGCGGGTCGGCAGGTACGTGTGTTGCATCACCTGAGCCAGCCCGCCGATCACCCGGTTAGTTTATTCCACCCCGAAGGCGGCTACTTGAAAGGGTTGGTGTTATGGGTGGAATAGAGGGAGGAAAGGAGGAGTGGGAGGAAGGAGAAAGGGGGTATATAAGTGACTCTTCTATTATTCTGTGATGAAGGTTTTGATGGTGCGTTAAGAATGCCTGTGCCGTGAAGTAGAGATAGCGCATTTGTTGCTTAACGAAATGCATGTGTTCGGTGTTAACCTAAAATAACAGGTCAGCCCGTACTTTAATTGCTGTTTTAGATTAACATTAATTGCTTTCCGCTAATTTTGGGTCGCAACCGCTAAGCGGTTCGGCGGCCCAGTGGCTCGGCTAGTCCTTTCGTATAACCCGATTACATACATAGCTAATTATGGCTGAATTAATCCGAATGCCCAAGATGAGCGACACAATGACCGAAGGCGTCATTGCAGAGTGGCACAAGAAAGTGGGCGACAAAGTAAAATCCGGCGATGTACTGGCCGAAGTTGAAACAGACAAGGCGACAATGGACCTCGAAGCCTATGATGAGGGTACATTACTGTATATCGGTGTAGAAAAAGGTGCATCCGTGCCCGTCGATGGCGTTCTGGCCGTTATCGGTGCCGATGGCGAAGATTATAAAGCATTGCTCAACGGAACGAGCGGAGGAAGCCAGAGCACCGAAGCGCCAGCGGCTCCCAAGCCAGATCCGGCTCCGGCACCCGCCAATAGCGCGAGCAATGAAACGGCCACGAAACTACCCGATCCAAAGGCGGTATCTGCCGCCCCGGCCGAAAACGTCAATGCATCGATTATCCGGATGCCGAAAATGAGCGATACCATGACGGAAGGCACCATCGTGGCATGGCATAAAAAAGAAGGCGATACCATAAAATCAGGTGATGTGCTGGCTGAAGTCGAAACCGACAAAGCCACGATGGATCTCGAAGCCTATGAAGAAGGCACACTGCTCTATGTTGGCGTAAAAGAAGGATCGTCTGTCGCCGTTGATGAGATTATCGCCGTTGTCGGTGAAAAAGGAGCCAACTTTAAAGTATTGCTGGAAGGCGGTGCTGGTGCGCCCGCAGCTGGTAACGAAGCGGCTACCGGCGAAGGCGGTAGTGCAACGGCTGAACAGAATCCGCAAGCTGATCTACCCGCAAATGCTGATTCCGATTTATCGTACGGTGGTGGCGAAGGTGACGTTGCCGGGTCAAATGGCCGTGTAAAAGCGTCGCCGTTAGCCAAACGAATTGCTGAAGAAAAAGGAATCAACCTGACACAGGTTCATGGCAGTGGTCCCGAAGGGCGCATTGTGAAGAGCGATGTCGAGTCGTTTGTTCCGGGCGTGGCTTCGCCAGGAAAAGCGGCTCCTGCGGCTCAACCTGCTGCACCCGCTCCTCAACCTGCAGCACCTGTTGCTCAACCACAGGCTGCTGCACCCGCTCCTGCCGCTTCAAGCCCCGCAGTGCCTACTCCCGCGGGCGACTACGAAGATGTTCCGGTTAGCCAGATGCGCAAAACAATTGCCCGTCGCCTGAGCGAGAGTCTCTTTACTGCTCCGCATTTCTACCTGACCATGGAAATCAACATGGATAAGGCAATGGATTTCCGGGGCACGGTCAACGGGATTAGCCCGGTTAAGATTTCCTTCAATGATTTTGTGATCAAAGCGGCTGCACTGGCTTTGAAACAACATCCGAATGTAAATTCATCCTGGCTTGGCGATAAAATCCGGAAGTACAAGTATGTCAACATCGGCGTCGCAGTGGCCGTCGATGAAGGTTTGCTGGTACCGGTTGTTCGCAACGCCGATCAGAAAACGCTTTCGACTATTTCGACCGAAGTAAAAGATTTGGCCGGTAAAGCCAAGGACAAGAAACTACAGCCGAAAGACTGGGAGGGTAGCACGTTCTCCATCTCGAACCTGGGTATGTTTGGCATTGATGAGTTCACGGCCATCATTAACCCGCCCGATGCCTGTATTCTTGCCGTAGGCGGTATCAAACAAACGGTGAAATTTGAAGGTGAGGTAGCCAAACCAACCAACGTGATGAAAGTGACGCTTTCCTGCGACCACCGCGTTGTGGATGGCGCTACGGGGGCGTCTTTCCTGCAAACGTTCAAACAACTGCTCGAAGATCCGATGCGGATGCTAGTATAATTGGTAAAAAAAGAGAGTAAGTAAAATGAGTGAAGTAAGGGTCAATCGTCTACCTTCTCACTTCACTCATTTTACTTACTCCACTTTCTATAAAAAAAAGCCCAGCCCGATAGTCGGGCTGGGCTTTTTTTATATTGACAGAAATTAGATCGTTGCGGCTTCCATGGCGCCCTGAAGTTTTTGCTCCAGTACGTTTTTGGGAACGGCTCCAATTACTTTATCGACCAGTTGTCCGTTTTTGAAAATCATCAGGGTTGGGATGCTCCGGATACCGAACTTGGCGGGAACCTGCGCATTTTGATCAACGTCCATTTTGGCGACAATGGCTTTTCCTTCGTATTCACCGGCCAGTTGCTCAACAACGGGTCCGATCATTTTACAAGGACCGCACCATTCGGCCCAGAAATCTACTAAAACGGGTTTGTCAGAATTTATAAGATCGTTGAAGTTCGCATCGGTTGCTTCTACGGCATGTGTTCCTGCTGCCATGACTGAAATGAGTTTATTAAGTTGAACTTGTTTCAGTCACATAAACCGTTTTCAGTGCGTTTAGTTCCGGCTTATTTGTTGCCTTGACAGGTGCATATGCGACAGGGTATTGTCAGATGCACAATGTCTATAGTACTTATGTGCTAGTTAGCTGCCTTCGCCTGTTTTTTGGGTTGATCTACCCGGAACACGCCCCTAATCGGTGCTTGTTTAAGGTGAAGGGCCGTATCCTCACTATGTGGGACGTAAAAAAAAGGTATGCTGATGTAGTTAGTTTGCCTAGTACACGACTCAACAAGAGTTGCAACGCTCTTGGCCTTACTAACCCACAACGTGTATTAGCCATCTATGATTACTGACCATCAAACCGATTTATCCAACAAAATTAAGAAGTCAACCCTTAACGCCTTAACCCATTCCTTAGACTCGATACATCCTTCAGCCAGCCAACTGCCAGCCGATGTTCAGGATGTAATTTGCTTTACGCACTTACGGTGGAATTTTGTTTACCAACGTCCTCAGCATCTGCTAAGTAGAGCCAGTCGTCAGTATCGGGTTTGGTATATTGAGGAGCCTGTCTGGCATGATATGCTTGGGCTTGAGATTCGGCCTGTATCCGATACGATTCGGGTTGTGGTCCCCCACCTGCCACACGGAACAGATCACGAAACGGCAGTCCGGCTGCAACGTCAGCTAGTCAATCAATTGCTCGAACAGCAGTCTATAAAAAAATACGTTAGCTGGTATTATACGCCAATGGCGATGCAGTTCACCGACCATCTTCGCCCACAGTTGACTGTATATGATTGTATGGACGAGCTATCAGCGTTTAAAGGTGCATCCCCTCAATTACTCGATCAGGAAAAACGATTACTTGCTAGCGCCAATCTGGTGTTTACGGGTGGATATAGTCTTTACGAAGCCAAACTTTCACGGCATGAGCACGTGTTTGCCTTTCCAAGCTGCATTGATTATGAACACTTTGTAGCTGCTCGCCAGTCATTGCCTGACCCTGAGGATCAACAGCATTTGACCGGGCCGCGTATTGGCTACAGCGGTGTGCTCGATGAGCGGCTTGACCTCGACTTGCTCAAAGATCTAGCCGAACGTCTACCGAACTGGCAGTTTGTTCTCCTGGGGCCAGTTGTAAAAATAGACCCCGCTAGCCTGCCACAGGGACCAAATTTGCATTATCTGGGTATGAAAGCTTATAACGAGTTGCCTGCCTACTTCTGTAATTGGGATGCTGCTCTGATGCCATTCGCTATCAATGAGGCTACCCGCTACATCAGCCCAACCAAAACACCAGAGTATCTGGCCGCTGGTCTGCCTGTCGTGTCGACTCCCATTCGTGATGTGATACGGACTTACGGTGGTTGGGATCAGGTGCTAGTTGCCGATTCGGCATCGGTTATCGAGAAAGCACTTGGCCAAATGATTCGCTATGCATCGACATCAGATCGTACGGCTCTGGACACTTTCCTGCAGGAACAGTCTTGGGAGCACACCTGGCAACAAATGCAAAAAATTATGGAAGGCCAGCTGGCGTATATGTCAGTTAAGTAGGTGAGTCGTTGCAACAAATTTTGATATGAAATGGTAGAGCCAAATACCGGCCGGGCCGGATCTGTCATGAGCAACCTCTTGATTATAATCTATGTAAGCTTGTTTGTCAGCGCTTGTGGTGGTAGTAATACCCCTTCTAATGTAACGTCGCCGGGTCGGGAGAAAACCTCTAAAACAAAAATCCTCGAAGCGGGTGCTGCGGCTTTGCAGGCTAAAAAGCCTGTTAACAAACTTGAGATTTACCTCGACGGCTTTCATTTTTATAATGGTCATATGGATGGGCAGATGGAAGCGCACCATTACTGCTCCAAGCTAAACGAGGACCTGACGCAGTGCGTTATTTTTGATGGAAACGGCGACAGTGCCAAGATCATGGGCGTTGAGTATATCGTTTCGGAAAAGCTGTTCAAGACGTTGCCTGTCGATGAGAAAAAGCTTTGGCACAGCCATCGATATGAAGTTAAAAGTGGCTCTCTGATTGCGCCGGGCTTACCTGATGTAGCCGAGCATGAACTGATGGAAACCATTGTGACTACCTATGGTAAAACCTGGCATACCTGGCACACCGATCAGGATTTGAAGCTTCCGTATGGAAGTCCGGCGTTAATGATGGGCTTCACAAAAGATGGCCAGCTTAACAAGCAACTGGAAAAAGATCGGGACCGGCGATTCGGTATGTCTACAGATGAGAAAAAAAAGAATCGACTCAACATTCCTGAGTCGTCTATTCAACCCGGTGCCGATGCCTGGCAATCGGGCGATGTAGTTCAACTACCCGCTTTGACAAAACATACGCATCAATAGCCCGCAGCCTGCGTTCGTGAGGTTTTAGGCAAGCCAAAAGACTGTACCGTTTCCTAACTCCTGCCTGGCGTTGGGAGACGATTCTAATTGGAAGATGTATTCTAAACGTATGACTAACCTCAAATAGCAACTGCGTTATGAATCCATCGACAGAAAATGTTACCCTGCAAGACCCGCTAACAAAATATCCTCAGCCACCTTACTCGGATCAGGCGCAAACGGCACCCGGTACTGAAACGGAGATGCAACCCAAAGCCGATCATGGTGAGACATCTTACCGGGGTTCGGGTAAATTGGCAGGACGAAGAGCCCTTATCACCGGGGGTGATTCTGGCATTGGCCGTGCAGTGGCAATCGCTTTTGCCCGCGAAGGGGCCGATGTCCTGATTTCGTACCTCAGCGAAGATGAAGATGCCCGCGAAACAGCCCGTTACGTAGAGGAGGCTGGGCAAAAAGCGGTGTTGGTAGCTGGTGATATACAAGACGAATCACATTGTAAGCAACTCATTCAACGGGCTGTAGATGAACTGGGCGGACTAGATATTTTAGTGAACAATGCGGCTTTTCAGATGGCGCACGAATCGTTGCAGGATATTTCCAGCGACGAACTGGACCGCACCTTCCGGACAAATATTTTTTCGATGTTTCATCTGTGTAAGGCGGCAGAGGAACACCTCAAGCCAGGAAGTACAGTGGTCAATACCACCTCAGTCAACGCTTACAAGCCCAACGCTCAGTTGCTCGCCTATGCAGCGACGAAAGCGGCCATTCAGAATTTCTCGGCCAATCTGGCTCAGGTGTGGGCTGACAAGGGCATTCGGGTAAACTGCGTGGCGCCTGGCCCCATCTGGACCCCCCTTATTCCATCGACTATGCCGCCGGAGAAAGCAAAGAACTTCGGGCAGGATGTGCCGCTGAAACGAGCCGGTCAACCCGCCGAACTGGCCCCAGCTTATGTGTTGCTGGCTTCGGATGATTCGAGCTACATGACCGGTAGCACTGTGCAGGTAACGGGCGGTTCGCCAACGATTTAAGTCTGATAAAAACCCGATCGCGTGCTGGCGTATCCCATTACGCGATCGGGTTTTGTTAACGTTAGCTTCAGTTGACCACTTATCTGAAAATGTATGACACAAAAACCTATTGTTGACCAGCTTCAACACGAAACTAAAGTTGTACAGGGCGAAAAAACCAAGGATAAGGTATATGCTAGTGAAAACACATTTCCCGATGTAGCTACCGCTCAGGAGGCTTTTGGGCGTTCGGTGGAAAAACTGCTCTACGTAAAGGGCTGGTCGGGCTTGTCCATGTTCACTGCCGATTTTGTACTATATGACCAATATGGTAAGCCAAAGCCTGACGGTCCCCCACAAGTAGACGATTACATTCAAATTATCCTGCCTGGCCCAATGCCCGAGAACTGGGTACGCGTTGTTCAGACAGTTATGGAAGGTAAGCGGGTGGAGTTTACGGTTCAACCCAGTCCTAACCCTGAAAAAAAACAGTCAGGAGAAGTTGAGCATTTTTTTCATCAGGAAGCTCGTAGCACTTTCCGGGTTGAACTGACAGGCACAACTATTACAGCCTCCGAAATTGGGCAGCATGAGGGAATAAACAACCAGGAACCTCAGGCGGGAGATAGGGCCATTATTAACACGATTATTGCCGAAGGAGGCTGGTTGTTTTATCAGAAACTTCAGTGGAAAGCACTGACCGATTACCTCGTCCATTTGTAGCACCGGTCAAACTAAGCACTAACCGGTTCGATATACACCTGCCGGATAGAGGGCTCGGCGGTTTGAATCGTTTTTCTGATACGCATTATTCCCTCAATCATGGCTGCATCGGTTAATTCAGGCGTGAATACAAGACGGTGAATAAGCACAATATCGTTTGGACCCATTTGAAAAGTTAACGTTTGTACAGCCTTTACGACCACAGGGTCGGCTTCGGTCAGGGCTATCGTTTGTTGTACAATCGCCGGATCGGCGGCTTCGCCCATGAGCAGACTTCGGCTTTCGTGAGCCAGTACAATGGATACAGCCGTGAGCAAACAGCCAATCAGGATAGAAGCCGTCCCATCCAGATAGGGGTTGTGGAGTTGGTGGCCTAAAAATACACCCAGGAAAGCGATAATCAGTCCCAGCACATCGGAGCCATCTTCAAACAGAACTACAAATGTAGCCGGGTCTTTGCTGTCTCTCACCGCTGACCAGAAGGGCTGGCTGCCTCGTTGAGCATTAAATGCTTTGAAGGCTGTAATCAGAGAGGTTCCATCCAGAATAAACGCAACGCCCAGAACGATGTAATTCCATAATGGGCTTTCTATCGGTTCAGGGTTATTAATGTGGCTGATACCTTCATAAAACGACACCCCGCCCCCCACGGCAAAGATCAATATTGACACCACATACGACCAGAAATAAAGTTCGCGGCCATAGCCAAACGGTCGTTTTTGATCCGCTGGCTTCTGGCTTCGTTTCATACCCAACAGCAGTAACACTTCATTTAAGGTATCGACCAGCGAGTGAATA
Organism: uncultured Spirosoma sp.; assembly: GCA_964244155.1. Lineage (GTDB taxonomy): Bacteria > Bacteroidota > Bacteroidia > Cytophagales > Spirosomataceae > Spirosoma. Next base: position 1,152 of record CAXTJJ010000014.1, on the reverse strand, counting down.
CCTTCCGAAACCATCGCCGAACTACCCGTAACGCTGGCGGCTACAAATTTTGTAAGGGCAATAACCAGATTTGCTCCCAGAGCCGTATAGATTGCGGTTTTAGTCGATGCCATGCTGGTTCAACCCTTTTTTGACAGGGTATGTTTATGGCTTGCCGGCATAGGAGAGTAGCTAAAGCATTGTTCTGTTGAGTTGATAGAGATTGTTCACGCATTGGGTCAGCTCTGACCTGGTTCGCTACCAGAAGCTGGCCTGCGTAGAGCCATTTCAACTGCCACCTCCCTGGCATCGGCCCGGTCTGTCCGATGCAGTTCGGTAATGATATTCCGGTAGTTTTTGTCATCGCGGTTCTGGCTGAGTTTGGCCGTGCCCTGGATAGTATCCAGCGTCATACTAAAGGCAACAATACCCCGCATTTCTTTTCGTACATAGGCCTCCGTCAAGCTATCGACCGATACGGGGCATTTAGAACTCATCTCGTATTTATCGACCTGTTGGCGCAGGAAATCCAGCGTTTCATCGTCGGACAATAAGCTGGTTCGGCCGGTAACGTGCACAGAGAGGTAATTCCAGGTCGGCACGTTAACGTGATCGTACCATGAAGAGGATATGTAGCTGTGGGCACCTGAAAAGACGGCCAGTGCGGGTGTCTGGCTACCCAGCAACTTCCATTGCGGGTTCGCTTTGGCCAGGTGGCCCATCAACCGAAATTGTCCGTCGGTGCCGGGTAGCAGTTCGACCGGCAGGTGGGTAGCTACCGGAATGCCGTCGTTGCCTGTCGTGATGAGTAATGCAAATGAGTTATCCCGTATAAACTGAAGCAGAGTGTCGTGGTCAGTTACCTGAAAGGCTTTTGGGGAGTACATGGTGGATGGGTGCGTGTGAGAGTCTTTATAAATAATCAGGTAACGTTGTCCCTAAACTAGTATCAGCCGGAACCGGAGTCTGGCGTACTATTTTCATCGGAATGACACCTGCCCAGGTTGGTAGATTTTCATCTTCGGGTTCATCACTCGGGCCACCCGTGCGAACTTTGGCAGAAGCCTCTGCCAATGAGAAAACGAGAACTGTTGTTTTTCGCATTTCGCTGTCGGTTGTTGGTCGCAGGTCGTTCCAGCGACCGGGTATGAGGTGCTCTGTCATCAGGGCGAG
>CAXTJJ010000013.1:0-25983 GCA_964244155.1 uncultured Spirosoma sp. | reverse complement strand
ACGGAAGCCAAACTGCGGTTTATTCGCGAAAAATTGACGCCTATTCAGCAACAACTTAATCCGAACCGCCCCGACTACCAGCAACGGTTCGGGCAATGGCTAGCTAAAACACAGACGGTATCGTCGATTGATTCCGGTTTGTTAGCGCATTACACATTTGATGAAGCCGACCGGACGGATATTAGCGCCTATGTAAAAGAGCAGAACGAGAAACGGAAGCTCGAAGACGAAAAGAAAAAACGGGAAGAAGAAGCGAAACGCAAAAAGGAGGGGATCGCCAAAGCTGGTAAGCCTGAAGATAAAAAGCCCGAAAAAAAGGAGCCGCCTAAGCGAAAAACCAAGGAAGAGCTTTGGAAGGACCCTCGTAATGCCTTTGCCAATAGTGTGAGCGATACGCTGCCGGCCCGGCTTGGTGGAGATCCCGACAAAGTGGCTTATTCGGTGCCGGGGCGTTTCGGAAAAGCCCGGTATCTGGGCGGTGACAGCTTCATCGAATTGCCTGGAAATTTCGCGGCTTTCGAGCAAAATGAGCCGTTTACGGTGAGTAGCTGGTTTAATCTGGCGAAACCAAACATGGCCCTGACACTAATGGGACGAACCACCGGCCCAATGGATGGTCAGCGGGGTTATCAACTTGATTTGCTGAGCGATGGTCGGCTCAAGCTGGCTTTTAGTCACGTTTGGCCTGCCAATGCCATTGATATTGAGACAATAGACAAAGTGCCGGTTCATCAGTGGTTTCAGGTGGCGTTTGCCTACGATGGAACTGGTAGAGCCAACGGTATTTCACTGTATCTGAACGGGCGCCCCCTCCGCACGAAAGTCATTGCCGATAACCTGATACATAGCATGGTGTATGGCAAAAATAAAAGCCATTGGGCACAGCACCCGTTTTATGTGGGCCGGATGCACGACAACTTCTACAAAGATTTCGCGGTCGATGAACTGCGCATTTATACCCGTTGCCTGACACCATTGGAAATGCCGAAGTTAGCCGGTCAGCCGGATGCGCTCATGGCCGCCCTGCAAACGCCCGTCGCCAACCGGACACCGGCGCAGCGGACAGGCCTATATACTTATTACGTCAAAACGCAGGACCCCATATATCGGGCCACCTATGCGAAGGCAATGAAATTACGCGGTGAGCAAATTACGCTCTACACTGACTCCGACCAACTGATGATCATGCAGGAACGGACGGTGCCACGCGAAACACACTTGCTGAAACGGGGCGCTTATGATGCACCGGGCGAGGTGGTGAAACCCGCTGTATTGCATAGCCTGAATCCCTTAACGGAAGATATGCCGACCAACCGGCTTGGCCTGGCCAAGTGGTTGCTGGCTCCTGAAAACCCATTGTTTAGCCGCGTTATGGTTAACCGGATGTGGCAGCAGTATTTTGGGCAGGGACTGGCTAAAAATAGTGACGACTTTGGCAATCAGGGTGCCTTGCCGAGCCATCCCGAATTGCTGGATTACCTGGCGGTGAAATTCCGCGACATGGGCGAAACGGGTGGGCAATGGAATACGAAAGCTATGCATAAGATGATCGTGATGTCGGCTACGTATCGGCAATCATCGAGTGTGCCGGAAAACGCACGGGAGTCAGACCCGGATAATACCTTCCTGACCCGTGGACCAAGTTATCGAATGTCGGCCGAGCAGGTTCGTGATAACGCGTTGGCCGCCAGTGGATTGTTGACGCAGCGAATTGGCGGGCCAAGTGTGCTGCCGTATCAGCCATCGGGCATCTGGGAAGCGTTAGCCACACGAAATGCCGTTAAATACGAACAGGATCATGGTGATAGTCTGTATCGACGGTCGATGTACACGATCTGGAAACGATCATCTCCGGCCCCCATGATGCTGAATTTCGACGCAGCCGAACGGCACACCTGCATTGTCAAACGGCAAAAAACGAGTACGCCATTACAGGCACTCGTCACCCTGAACGACCCACAGTTTGTGGAGGCCGCGCGGGTGCTGGCGCAACGGGTAGTGTCGATAAAGACTGGCGCTCCGGCAGATGCTATCACCGCCATTTTCAAGGCCGTCATTAGCCGCCCGGCCCGGCCGGAAGAGATGGGACTGGTGAAGCAGCTGTATGCTGAAGAACTAGCGGATTTTAAGCAGAATCCGAAGCGAGCCACGGAGCTATTATCGGTAGGAGAGTACCCTGTCGATAAAAAGCTCAATCCAACGGAGTTGGCCGCCTGGACAGTTGTGGCGAGTACGATTATGAATTTTGACGAAGCGATCATTAAACGATAAAGGGTAGAAGGGAATGGATATTCAGGACGAAATACACGACCAACTTAGCCGCCGGACCTTTCTGGGACAAGCCAGTGCGGGCTTGGGCACCATTGCGCTGGCCTCGCTGCTAAATCCTACAAATTTGTTTGGTGGTTCTTCGGCACCGGGCGAGAACCCCGCTGTGGGTAAACCGCACTTCCCGCCCAAAGTGAAACGCGTTATCTATCTGTTTCAAAGTGGGGCTCCTTCGCAACTGGAACTGTTCGACTACAAGCCGAAACTCGAAACCATGTGGGGGCAGGATTTGCCTGCGTCGGTGCGCAACGGCCAACGCCTGACGGGCATGAGTGCCGGACAGAGTCGTTTTCCACTGGCGGCATCAAAATATAAATTTGCACAGTATGGCCCCGGTCAGATGTGGCTTAGCGAATTGCTTCCGCATACATCCCGCATCGCTGGAGATTTGACCTTTGTTCGTTCCCTGCATACCGAGGCCATTAACCACGACCCGGCCGTTACGTTCTTCCAGACGGGAAGCCAGCAGGCAGGTCGGCCGAGTTTCGGCTCCTGGATTAGCTATGGGTTAGGGTCCGATAATCAGAACCTTCCGGCCTTTGTGGTGCTTCTGTCCAAAGGCCGCGATGGCGACCAGCCGTTGTATGCCAAACTCTGGAGCAATGGCTTTCTGCCTTCGGTGCATCAAGGCGTAGTATTCCGGTCGGGGCCAGACCCGGTTTATTATTTGAACAACCCGCCGGGCGTCGACAAAACCAGCCGTCGACGGATGCTCGATTACCTGGGGAAACTGCATCAGGAACAATTTAAACACGTGCTGGACCCGGAAATCAACAACCGGATGGCGCAATACGAAATGGCCTATCGGATGCAGACGTCGGTACCCGAAACGCTTGATATTTCGAAGGAGCCGGATTATATTTTCGATATGTACGGGCCCGATAGCCGCAAGCCGGGTACGTTTGCCGCCAACTGCCTGCTGGCGCGTAAACTGGTCGAAAAAGACGTGAAGTTTGTGCAACTCTACCATCAGGGTTGGGACCAGCATGGCAACTTGCCCAACGACATTAAAACGCAGGCAAAAAGCGTCGATCAGCCATCGGCCGCGCTAATCATGGACCTCAAACAACGTGGTTTACTGGACGATACACTTGTAATCTGGGGCGGTGAATTTGGACGTGGGGCGTACTCACAAGGAAAGCTCACCCGCGATAACTACGGCCGCGATCACCATCCTCGGGCGTTTTCGGTCTGGATGGCGGGTGCCGGTGTCAAGAAAGGGATGGTATATGGTGAGACGGACGATTTTGGCTATAATGTTGTCAAAGACCCGGTTCATGTGCATGATTTTCAGGCAACAATTTTACATCTGCTTGGCGTAGATCATGAAAAACTGACCTTTAAAAGCCAGGGACGGCGATACCGGTTGACGGACGTTCACGGAAAGGTTGTAAAACCGCTGCTGGCATAGTAAAGAGATTAGTTTTTACGAATGAGATAAATAGGCCCATAAGGTTTTTTCAACCTTATGGGCCTTACTTTTGTCTATACTCTATATGCAACAACAACTTGATACCTGGATACGAGCCATCGTTCGCTGGTTTGGCTACGTACCCAACCGCGATTTGTCGGGTTGGATACTACTCACTATAGCCATACTACTTGGATTAGCGGTCGATTTCGTGGTTACGCAAGCGATTCGGTTTATTGCCCGTCGCCGACCTTACCTGACACTAACTTTTTTGAAAGCCCATGTGCGCTGGTCGTTCTGGGTGTTTATGCCATCATTGTTTTTTCTGATGGCGACGAACATTCAATCGCAGCGGTTTTTAAATCGCCATCCCGTTGCCGACAAAGCTGCCGAGGTTTTGTTTTTGATCGCTGCGACCTGGTTTATTGTTCGGCTGTTAAAAGTGGCCGAATTGATTATTATACGAGAATATGACACGACAAAGGACGTCAATTTGTCGCAAAGGAAATTTGTCACACAGGTACGATTTGTGCGCCGAACCATTGCTATTGGCGTTATGGTTGTTGGAGCTTCGTTGTTGCTGATTGCTTTTCAGGGAAGTCGTAAAGTAGGGCTCAGCGTGCTGACATCAGCTGGGGTTGTTTCGGTCGTGATCGGTTTTGCCGCCCAGAAAACGCTGGCTAATCTACTGGCAGGCATTCAGATTGCCTTTAATCAGCAAATTCGGTTAGACGATGCCGTGGTTGTCGAAAAAGAATGGGGGCGAATTGAGGAAATCAACTTAACGAGCGTAATCGTAAGAATTTGGGACCGGAGACGACTTATTCTGCCTATTACGTATTTCGTAGAAACCCCTTTCGAAAACTGGACCCGCTCTGATGCCTCTATTACCGGTGTTATTCTACTCTATCTCGATTATAACGCACCCGTCGATAAAATTCGGGCGAAGGCGCGCGAATTAGCTGAGAATGACCCCCTCTGGACGGGTGAAAGCTTTGCCGTTCAGGTAACCGATACGCAGCCTACGTGCATTGTAGTGCGTATTTTGGTATCAGCGCATGATGCCCCATCAGCGTTTGATTTACGTTGCCACATTCGGGAGCAACTCATTGCTTTTCTGCGCGACGAGTATCCGCAAAGCCTGCCCCAAACACGTTTGATCCTTTCGGAAGAACTGAAGCCAGTTGAAAAAGATGTATGATATATTTTCGGAAATACATCATACATCATACATCCTATATCATACATCTTTTCACTCTTCCCACCCAAACGACCGTTCGATGGCTTTCTGCCAGCCGCGCATGAATTTTTTTCGTTGGGCGTCGTCCATATCCGGTTCGTATATTCGGGCAACGCCCCAGTTCTGACGCAAATCGTCCAGGTTCTGCCAGTAACCAACGGCGAGCCCGGCAGCATAGGCAGCCCCGAGTGCTGTTGTTTCGGTCATACGGGGGCAAACGACGGGGCCATTCAACACATCGGACTGAAATTGCATCAGCAATGAGTTGATAACCATGCCGCCATCCACCCGCAATGACTTGAGTGATACACCCGCATCCTGTTCCATCGCTCGTACCACATCGACGGTTTGGTAGGCCGTTGCTTCCAGAACGGCCCGGGCCAAATGGCCTTTGGTGACAAAGCGCGTTAGACCGGCAATAACGCCCCGCGCATCGGCTTTCCAGTGGGGCGCGTACAGACCCGAAAAGGCCGGTACGAAATAAGTACCCCCGTTGTCCTCAACCGAACGGGCAAGGGGTTCAATATCTGTACTTTTCTTAATGATACCCAGATTGTCACGCAGCCACTGCACCAGTGCGCCGGTAATGGCCACGCTCCCTTCCAGTGCATAATGAACGGGCTCGTTCTGGAACTGATACGCTACCGTTGTCAACAAGCCGCAGGTAGATGTGCGGAGTTCAGTACCCGTGTTCATCAACAGGAAACAGCCGGTACCGTAGGTGTTTTTGGCCTGTCCCGGTTCAAAACAGGTTTGGCCAACAAGAGCCGCCTGCTGATCCCCAAGGATACCCGCAACAGGAACGCCCGGCAGCACTTCCGACGATACAGTTCCATATACTTCACTACTGGACCGTATTTGAGGCAACATAGCCCGAGGTACAGTGAAGTCGCTCAGCAGACTATCGTCCCAATCAAGGGTGTGCAGATTCATGAGCTGTGTCCGGCTGGCGTTGGTTACGTCGGTGAGGTGCAGCCCCCCGTTTGTGCCGCCTGTCAGGTTCCAGACCACAAATGTGTCCATGTTACCGAAAACAGCATCGCCCCGCTCGGCATCTTCGCGCAGGCCCGGTACATTATCCAGCAGCCATTTGAGTTTTAACCCACTGAAATAGGTGGCAAGCGGAAGGCCGGTTTGCGCACGGAAACGATCCTGACCGTGGTCATTCCCCGAGAACTCAATAACCAGATCGGCGGTGCGCATGTCCTGCCAAACGATGGCATTGTAATAAGGTTTGCCCGTTCGGCGGTTCCAGACCACGGTAGTTTCGCGTTGGTTGGTAATGCCAACGGCGGCTATATCCTGTACCGAAAGTTTCCCTTTGATACGGGCCAGGGCGATGACTTCGAGCGTGTTGCGCCATATTTCTTCGGGATCATGTTCCACCCAGCCGGGTTGCGGATAAATCTGTTTGTGCTCTTTCTGAGCCACAGAAACGATTTTGCCTTGCTTATCAAATACAATACAGCGGGTACTGGTCGTTCCCTGGTCAATGGCGGCTATGTAGGAGGGCATGCGAATAAGGGAATCAGGGTTATAATTACTAACAGGATTTTGTAACTTGCCTTTCACCGTAACATACTTGTCGATGAGTGAAGAAGAGCGTCAGGATTGGTTAAGCATGAAGGCAGTTCTAGAAGGTTATCTAATCGTGATCGACGAACAAATTCTTAAGTTCTGTGCCAGCAATAAGGACGACGAACACCAATTTCTTATCAAAAAAGCTATTGAGTACAGAGATACTATTCGTAAAATAAACGAACTCTTACGGCTAAATTGAATTCATTATGAGTGATATACAGAATCGCACCAGACAGTATTATGAGGCATTTGAAAATGCTGCATCTCTAGTTGACCGTCAAACACTAGCGGATGATTTTAAGCAGTATTATGAGCAATTATCAGCAGTAGATAGGGCAATTGCGGATGAAGTAACAAAACCTTATCTGGCAAATGCTTTACGAACGATTCAGGAAATGGAGCCAGCCCTCCAACATGCCAAGGAGATGCTGGAGCGTATCCATTCGCAACCCGCCTGATCAATTACAACGTATACCAGCGAATCAATAACCCGCCAATGACTGCTCCAATAATTGGCCCGACAATAGGCACCCAGGCATATCCCCAATCGGACGACCCTTTACTGGGAATGGGTAGGAGCGCGTGCGCCAGGCGCGGGCTGAAATCGCGGGCGGGACTCATGGCATAGCCTGTAGTGCCACCTAGTGACAAACCAATGCTCCAGACTAAAATTCCGACCAGATAGGGACCAACGCCAACGGCTAATTCACCTAAGTGTTTGGAGGAAATACCGGCCAGACCGAGGATAAGGACCAAGGTTGCCATGGTTTCACTCACAAAATTGGCTCCCGGCTTACGAATGGCCGGGCCTGTAGCGAAGCAGGCAAGTTTGGCGTCATGATCTGGAGTAGCCGCCCAATGGGGAAGATAATGCAGCCAGACAAGTGTAGCTCCTAAGAATGCGCCGATCATCTGCGCGGTAATGTAGGGCACCATGTGGCTGAAATCATTAGTCGCTACCGCAAAGGCGATCGTAACGGCGGGGTTTAAATGCGCATCGACGCTCCCGAAGGCTTTGGCGACAAAAACGCCCATTGTCACAGCAAAGGCCCAGCCTGCGGTGATGACAATCCAGCCTGACGCTTCCCCTTTTGTTTGTTTCAACACTACGTTGGCGACGACTCCGTTGCCCAGTAGGATCAAGACCATTGTACCAATTAATTCACCTAAAAAGGGAGAAGTTTGCATGGGAAGTAAGGAATGGCTAGCGATCAGAAGCTTACAGACAAGCCACTAACCGCTAACCATTGTGTTCAAGGTTTAGGAATAGTTTATGCGAATTAAGTCATATTTTTGACCCTCTTCCAAACAGTAGTGTAAATTCATTTGTTGGCCCTACTCCCGACGCATGATTTTATGCGTTCGTCTATTAATTCGTCTCTATGAAAAGCATCATTTTTACCCAGGCTGGGAAACCCACCGATATTCTGAAATCATCCGAAATTTCAATGCCCGAACCGGGCCCAAATGAAGTTCGGATTAAGGTGGTTGCCGCCCCGATCAACCCGTCTGACATCATGTTCGTACAGAATATGTATGGTATCCGGCCCCAATTTCCTTCAGGGGCGGGTTTTGAAGGTGTGGGTGTTGTAGAGGCAATAGGTGAAGGTGTACAGATGCGAACCGGCATCCGGGTAAGTTTTACGAGCATTGGTACCTGGGCAGAGTACGCTATTGCGCACCAGCGAAGCCTGATACCGGTGCCTAATGCCATATCGGACGAGGTGGCTGCTCAATTGTTTGTTAATCCGTTTACGGCCTATGCTATGGTGCAGGATTCGGGGGTGCCCGAGGGTGGCTGGCTGATGATTACGGCGGCTGGTTCGGCTTTTGGTAAACTGGTCATTCAACTTTGTGCCATGCGGGGTATTAAAACTATCGGCACTGTTCGGCGTGACGATATGAACGACGAACTGAAGTCACTGGGTTTAACAGAAATCATCAACACCGAAACCGAAAATATGGCTGCCCGTGTCAAACAGATCACGGATGGAGTGGGCGTTGCCTGTATACTCGACGCGGTTGGCGGACATACAGCTACCGAAGCGTTCAAATGTATGGCCAAAGGCGGCACCATGCTCATTTATGGCTTAATGAGTTTACAGGACCCTATCCTGAATGCAGGACTAATGATATTCAGGGAGTTGACCGTTAAGGGTTTCTGGCTTACCGACTGGATGCGTCGTGTGGATAGCCATACCCGGCAGGAGGTAGCGCAAAATGTGATTGGTTTGCTCGCATCGGGTAAAATTCAACTGCCTGTTGAAGCAACCTATTCACTCGATCAAATTACCGAAGCCATTGAACATGCCGACCGCCCGGGTCGACGGGGGAAGGTTCTGCTGAAGCCCCAAGTGTAAAGTACTAATGCTATACTAAACTCTAAGGGCATTGTCTGGGCCAAGCTCCGGCTTGGCCTTAGGTTTGAGTTCACCAACGGCCAAGCCGGAGCTTGGCCCAGACAATATCACTCCAATTGCGCGTCGGCTTAGCTTATCATTCACTAACTTTCTGATACGATTTCGGGAGGCTTGCTTATCTTTGACAACATTATACGTCTACGTGCGTTTGTTTGAATAACGATTACAGGTTTACCCTCATACACTTACCCGACTCGTTTGTATGCTCTTGCTCCAGGTTCCGGCTATTGATACTACGGCCACATCGCTGTCGGCCACAACGGCTGCTCAACCCCAAACATTGCAATTATTTGATTTGGTAGCCAAAGGCGGTTGGGTGATGATCCCCATTGCGTTTTTGTTGTTCTCTGCCCTCTATCTGATTTTCGAACGGTATTTTGTGATTCGTTCACAAAGTCGTTTCGACGCCAATTTCATCGACAACATTCGGGATATGGTAGCGCAGGGAAATATCAAATCAGCCGAATCGTTTGCCAAAAATCAGCGTACCGCTATGGGACGGGTGTTCGAAAAAGCCATCGGTCGTATCGGCTCACCGATTCGCGAAATTGAAGGGACTATTGAAACCGTTGGCCAAATTGAGCTGTCGCGGCTGGAACGTAACATGGGGTATCTTGGTATTATTGCGGGTATTGCGCCAATGTTGGGATTTATTGGTACCATCTCCGGTATTATTCGGATTTTCTATGACATCTCGTTATCCGACAACATTAGCGTTGGCATCATTGCCGGTGGTTTGTACGAAAAAATGATCACGTCGGGCTCTGGTCTTATTGTGGGGGTTATTGCCTACACGGGCTACCACCTGCTTAACATGATGATCGAACGCTTTACGCTCGCACTGGAAGTAAATGCCTTCGAGTTTATCGAAGTCCTTCAAAAACCAACGACCGAACCGGCCCGGATGCGGTAAATTTTTAATGTACAATGGATAATGAATAATGGAAGTGTGCAACTGTACTTTATCCATTATCAATTATTCATTTTTCATTGTCAACTATGAAACTCCGACGTAAAAGTAAATTTGCTGCCGAAGTCGCGACTTCATCCCTGAACGACATCATGTTTTTCCTGTTGTTGTTCTTTCTGATTATCTCGACCGTAGCCAATCCAAACGTTATTAAACTGTTACTGCCCAAAGCGGCTTCTACGCAGCAATTGAGCAAGAAACAGGTGACGTTGTCTGTGGATGCCGATAAGAAATATTACATCGATAAAAAGCCGGTCGATCCTGCTAATCTGGAGAACGAGCTGAAAATAGTTATGGCTGGTATTGCCGAGCCAACGGTTGTTGTTCGGTTCGATAAAACTTTAACTGTGCAGGATTTGGTCGATGTACTGCAAACGGGTGCGAAACTGAATATCAAGATGGTGATGGCGACGTCGAAGTAGTCTGACCGCGCGGGCGACCCCGCCGGGATTTTAAGAAGATTTGAAGAATTTGACAGGATTGTTGAACCAGAACATGCCTATGTTCTGGTTTTTTTGTGTGCTAAAACTATTTTTCTCTCGTTGTGATTAAAATCAAATCGGCTAGTTGGTGAGTTTATAGGGCAAACTCAACCACTTATGCTAGCTGACTACACCGAAGCTGCTGTTTGCCATGTCGATGATTTGGCCGACGGGGAATTAAAAGATGTTCGCGTGGGCGATACGGATGTATTACTGGCCCGCGCCGATGGACAATATTTTGCGATGTATCCTAAATGTTCCCATTATAGCGGGCCGCTGGTAAAAGGATTGCTGAACGGACATCGGCTCATTTGCCCCTGGCATAATGCCTGTTTTGACATTCGGGATGGGCATCGGCTCGAAGCACCTGCCTTAAATGGATTGCCTACCCATGAGGTTCGTATAGAAGGTGACCAGGTGTTTGTTCGCTTAACTACCAATAAAGAAAGTATTGAAAATCCACTGTCTGCGCCGGATGATACCAATCCAGAAACCTACGTCATTGTTGGCAGTGGTGGAGCGGGCGCATTTGCTGCGGAAGGTATGCGCGAAGGTGGTTTTACGGGTAAAATCGTGATGCTCACCGAAAGCGGTGAAGCACCCTACGACCGGCCGAACTGCTCCAAAGACTACTTACAGGGTAAAGCCCCTGACGAATGGATGGCACTGCGTACCGATGAGTTCTATACCAATTACGGCATCGACGTTCGCACGAACCAGCACGTCACCTCGCTTGATCCGGTAGCTAAAACAATCGAACTGGCTTCCGGCGAAACACTTACTTACAATAAAGCATTGGTTTGTCCGGGCGGAACGCCCAATTCGTTACCCAATCTGGCCAGCAACTTAAAAGGTGTTTATGTGCTTCGGAACTTACACGATAGTCAGAAACTGCGCGAGCTCGGGCAAGCGGGCAAACGAGTGGTTATAATTGGTAGCTCGTTTATTGGGCTGGAAGGAGCCATGAGCTTGCGGAAACTGGGTAGTGAGGTTCGTGTAGTCGGGTTGGAAAGGGTGCCCTTTGAGAAAATTCTGGGTGAAAAAGTGGGGCGGGTTGTACAAGGATGGCATGAAAAAGAAGGCATCCAGTTTCATCTGGGCCGTAAAGTTGCCAGCCTGGAAGGCAGTGATACCGTTACGGCCGTTATTCTCGACAATGGCGAACGTGTTCCTGCTGATTTTGTCCTGCTGGGTCTGGGGGTAAAACCAAGAACAGATTTCCTGAAAGATATTACGCTGGAGAAAGACGGCGGTGTGAAAACGGACGAGCATCTGAAAATAACGGATGACTTGTATGCAGCCGGTGATATTGCGCACTATCCGGTGGCTAACGGAACCCAACGTATCGAGCACTGGAAAGTGGCTGGTCAGCAAGGTCATGTGGCAGGGTTAAATATGGCCGGGAAAGAAGAGCCTTACCAGATGGTGCCGTTTTTCTGGACCAATCAACAGGGCAAACGTATCAATTACATCGGGCATACGACCACAGTTGATGACGTTATTTTTGAGGGCGATCCTGAAAAAGATGAATCGTTTTTAGCCTTGTATATCCAGAACGGGCAAATCAAAGCTGCCGCCGGCCTTAAACGTGATCAGGACATTATCGCCATTCGGGAATTGATGCAGGAAGGCCGAATGCCATCCGTCGAGGCCGTGCGAAGGGGTATAAAATGGGTTGATGAATTAAGGAAAGTCGAGTAACTCCTTTTTTAGCGTTGGCAGCATAACCGCTAAAAAGCCAAAGCTGTTTACCTTTGTAGCCAAACCCTGAAAAACCGGTTTGGTTATGACGCATCAACTTGTACTCAGAAAGCCGCTGGCCTTTTTCGATCTCGAAACAACTGGCATCAATATCGCAAAAGACCGCATTATTGATATTTGCATTATTAAAGCGTTGCCGGGTGGCGAGGTAGTCATTAAAAATCAACGGGTTCATCCTGGTATGCCCATTCCGCTGGAATCGAGTTTGATCCATGGCATTTATGACGACGATGTACAGGATGCGCCCCCGTTCAAGACCGTTGCCCGAACTCTGTCACAGTTTCTGGATGGTTGTGATCTGGCCGGTTTTAACTGCAATCGGTTTGATGTACCGCTGCTGGTCGAAGAGTTTTTGCGGGCCAATGTTGATTTCGAAATGAAGAATCGTCGATTGGTTGATGCTCAGCGGATTTTTCACCTCATGGAACCTCGCAACCTTTCGGCAGCCTATAAATTTTACTGCAACAAAGATTTGATTGGTGCACACGGTGCTGAGGCCGATACGATTGCTACGCTCGAAGTCCTTGACGCTCAGGTACAACGGTACATGGGCATGGTGGCTAAATCAGATAGTGGAACGGATGTGGTGTTTGAAAACGACGTCGATATGCTTCACAGCCTAACCGCTAATAAAAATATTGACCTCGCTGGCCGAATGATTTTGAATGACAAGGGCGAAGAGGTCTTTAACTTTGGAAAGCACAAAGGCATCCCTGTGCTCGACGTATTAAAAAAAGAACCTTCCTTCTACGACTGGATACTTAAAGGCGAATTTCCCCTTGATACAAAACGGAGGCTGACCGAAATTCGGTTGCGGATGTTCAGTAATGGCAAACGTTAGGCGAAAAGGTTGGTGCCAGGATTAGAGCATTTAACCAATAGTTCAGACAAAACCTTTTTCTTTAGTTTGTCGAGACGATCAGCTCCATTATGGTCGGCGTGTTTGAGCTGTTTTTACCAGAAACATACAATCTTTCTCCGTTCGAAAACAGATTACCATTGCCAGGCAATCCACTAAGTATAACGGGCTTTATGGCCCAGGTATCGCTGACAATATCATAGATGTAGATTTCCTGATCTTGAAGGAGATAAAGGTAGTTGCCTAAAACAGCCGAGAAAACATTGTCGGGATTGATGGAAACCTCAATGGGAATATCCCTTACTGCGGTCCAGGTATTTGCTGTAGTTGAGAAATATGCCATCTTGCGCTTAGCACCCTGTCCCCCCAGTACATAAATTCTGTCTTTGTAAACAGCCAGTTCACTACTCGTAGTCGAATATAGATAGGTTGGTAAGGTAAACCATTTGTCCTGGCTAATGCTGTAGTATTTGAAACGTGTGCTGGGTGTACGCCCGCCAATGAAGTAAATTTTTCCGTTATAATACACTACACCGGCCTCACCCGCATTATCAATTGCATCACCAGGATAGTTTATAATTGTCCAGGTATTTGATGATGTAATGTATTTCGTGGCGTCATTGGCGATGTAAAAAATAGTTGTCCCGTCACTCACTAAGTGGCTGCGATATCCACATCCACACACATTGGCGGATTTAGATAATGCTGACGAGAATGAGTTGGATGATAAATCATAACGTACGAAAAACTGAGTTTTCGCTGTGTTCGACCAATTTCCGAAATAAATGCTGTTTCCTACTAGAACCGACTGGATTGGGTAAGGCCCTGTATCATAAGTATTTGTAGGAACATCGAGTTGATGAGTTGTCAATGTGATATCATCAACGGTTTTCAAAGGATCATCACTTTTTTTACAGGCCGCAAGAAAAATAATGGATAGACAGATGACTGTGAGTTTCATGGGCAATTCGGTTCGCAGCAATTTGTTGAGGGTCAGTAGCTTGGTTAGATAGAATTGGTCGACAGGCGCGAACGTTGTTAGCTTCTGACGACCGAATGTGAAGCGGAAAATTTGTTAAAATCAGGCTATACCAGCGTGTGCAGTGCAATATTGCAGAAAACCTGCGGTTGAATGTCGTGAAAGACCACACTTTTAGTGTAGTTTTACCATAAGCCCGCATGAAGACGTAAAAACACATTTACGCCAATTCCGAATAATCTTTACCTTTGCGGAACTTTGTATTAACCGGCAAGCCATGCAACCCACGCAGGACGTCCTCATTCCGGAAGTCATTCAACAAATACCGCTTACGTACTACCTGATTCTCAGTACCGCGCTTTTCGTTATCGGCATTATTGGTGTATTAACCCGGCGCAACGCAATTATTATCTTCATGTCCGTTGAGCTAATGCTCAATGCGGTCAATTTACTATTGATTGCGTTCTCGTCGTACCGTTCCGATTCTGCGGGACAGGTATTTGTCTTTTTTATCATGGCCGTTGCTGCCGCCGAAGTATCGGTAGGTTTGGCCATTATTGTCATGATTTACCGCAATACCCGTTCGATCGACGTGGGACTGCTCAATAAATTGAAATGGTAATGGTAGTTAGTAAGTTGGTAAGTCGATAAGTCAGTAAGTAGCTGACCGCAAAAGTATTGCTTTCGCGACAGCCACTTACTGACTTATCGACTTACCAACTTACTAACTACTAGACTTACTGACTAAGAAAAATGAAAATAGAATTACTCTGTGCGTTAATCCCGCTCTTTCCGTTACTTGGCTTCCTTATCAATGGCCTCGGCTTTCGACAATTACCGAAAGGCCTGGCCGGAGTAGTCTCGACAGCGGCAGTACTGGTGTCCTTTCTACTGTCCATCTATCTGTTCAGCACATTCGCCAATGACTCCCAACCTGTAGTTGCCACACTCTTCGACTGGATCAGCGTCGGCGATTTACATATCAACTTCTCGTTTCAAATTGACCAGCTGTCGCTGATTATGTTACTTGTAGTAACGGGCGTTGGCTCCCTGATTCACCTGTATAGTATAGGGTATATGAGTCATGATGAAGGATTTGGTAAGTTTATGTCTTTTCTAAACCTCTTCATCTTCTTTATGCTGTTGCTGGTGATGGGGTCCAACTACGTCATCATGTTCATCGGTTGGGAAGGTGTGGGCCTTTGTTCTTACCTCCTTATTGGCTTCTGGAACAAGAATATCAGCTATAACAATGCCGCCCGCAAAGCATTCGTCATGAACCGCATTGGGGATTTAGGCTTTTTGCTGGGTATATTCATGCTCATCAATACCTTCGGCACGGTTGAATACATCGACATTTTCAAACAGGCTACGAGTTTAGCGATAGGCGATAAAACGATACTGGCTATTACATTGCTACTGTTTGTAGGGGCCATGGGTAAATCGGCACAGATTCCGCTCTACACCTGGTTGCCCGACGCTATGGCTGGCCCAACCCCTGTATCAGCACTGATTCACGCAGCTACGATGGTAACAGCGGGTATTTATATGGTAGTCCGTTCAAACGTGTTATATACACTTTCGCCGTTAACGCTCGAAATTGTAGGTGGCATTGCTATTGCGACGGCTTTGCTGGCGGCTTCTATCGGTCTGCTGCAAAACGATATTAAAAAAGTCTTAGCCTATTCCACGGTTTCGCAACTGGGCTATATGTTCCTGGGGCTAAGTGCAACGGCTTACACGGCAGGCATGTTCCACGTTATTACACATGCCTTTTTCAAAGCTCTGTTGTTCCTCGGTGCAGGTAGCGTGATCCACGCCATGTCTGATGAGCAGGATATCCGGAAAATGGGCGGCCTGCGGAAATCGTTGCCCATTACGTTTGTTACATTCCTGATTGGCACCATTGCCATTTCGGGATTACCACCCTTTGCTGGATTCTTCTCGAAAGATGAAATTCTGGCCCACGTATTCGAACATAATAAACTGCTGTGGGCATTGGGTGTGCTTGGTTCCGGCCTAACTTCCTTTTATATGTTCCGTTTGTTGTTCCTGACGTTCTTTGGCGAGTTCAGAGGTACAGAAGAACAGAAGCACCATTTGCATGAATCGCCTGCGTCGATGACCATTCCATTGGTTGTTCTGGCTATATTATCAGCCATTGGTGGCGGGCTGAATCTGCCGGGTAATGGCTGGCTAAGTCATTTTATGGCACCCATCTTTGAAGGATCAAAACTAATAAGTCCCGAAGCTTTTGCTGAATCGACTGTTGAGCATACTACGGAATATATACTGATGGCTGTTTCAGCAGGCGTTGCCTTACTGGCACTTGTTATTGCCTATTTGATGTACATCAGTCGTCAGGCCGTTCCGGCTCCCGAATCAACGGAGCGTTCGTTACCTGAGCAGGTGATTTACAATAAATACTATGTGGACGAACTGTATGAAACCATCATTGTCCGACCAATTCGTGGGTTGGGCGACACGTTCTACAGTTTTGGCGAAGGACTTGTTGATGGTGTTGTTAATGGCGTAGCCTGGCTTGTTCAGAAAAGTTCAGCGCAGTTGCGATTGCTCCAAAGTGGCTCAATTGGCTTCTATGTTCTGGCCATGGTTGTAAGTATCGTCGTCATTTTTGCCCTACGGTTCTTCATTCGGTTATAAGACGATATTCAGTTTTTGGTATTCGGTCAATCGTCCGAAGCTGAAAACTGAATATCGAAAACTCGTTCAAGATGCTTACTCTTTTCCTTATTCTTTTTCCTGCCATAGCGGCCACCCTGATTTTTCTCATTGGGGGAGAGCGAACAAAACAGATCGCTTTAATAGTCTCGCTGGCCGAGCTTGCCTTGGCTGGGTATACTTTTTTTGTTTTCAAGCCCGATGCCAGTTCGCAGTTTGGCTTCGACTATCCCTGGATAAATTCGCTGGGTATCCGGTTAAGTGCGGGTATCGACGGGATTAGTGTTCTGCTGGTGCTGCTAACCGGGCTGCTAGTTCCGTTTATTGTCTTATCAACTTTTAACCGGACTTATAAACAACCCGCTACATTCTATGCGCTCATGCTTTTTATGCAGGCAGCATTGATGGGTGTCTTTACCGCCCGCGACGGTTTTCTCTTTTACTTTTTCTTTGAAGCAGCCCTGATCCCGATTTATTTTCTGGCGGCTATGTGGGGTGGCGAAAACCGGATTCCGGTTACGTTCAAATTCTTTGTTTACACCATTTTTGGTAGTCTATTTATGTTGCTGGCGCTGGTGTACCTATATTTCCAGACACCCGCAACAGATATAGCCGCCCACTCATCGGCTATTACTGATTTTTATAAACTTAAGCTTACCCCCGAAGCGCAGAACTGGATTTTCTGGGCTTTCTTCATCGCCTTTGCCATTAAGATGCCAGTGTTTCCATTTCACACCTGGCAACCCGATACTTACGTTGAATCGCCAACGCAAGCCACCATGCTGCTGGCAGGTATCATGCTCAAAATGGGGGTTTATGGCCTGATTCGGTTTATTCTTCCTATAGTACCGCTAGGTGTGGAGGTTTGGGGAAAAACAGCCATTATTTTAGCTGTTATCGGTATTGTTTACGGCGCTATTATTGCCATTCGTCAGCGCGATATAAAACGGCTGATTGCTTATTCGTCGTTCTCTCACGTTGGACTTATGGCGGCTGGTGTCTTTTCCCAGACAGAAACGGGGATGCAGGGTGCTTTGGTGCAAATGCTGGCACACGGTATCAATGTGGTTGGCTTGTTTTTCGTAGCCGATGTAATCTTCTCGCGCACAAACACCCGCCAGCTTGACCAACTCGGAGGCATAACTCAGTCGACGCCAAAACTGACAGTTTATTTCCTGATTATGTTATTGGGTAGTGTAGCGTTACCCCTTACAAACGGATTCATTGGTGAGTTCCTGTTGCTACATGGTGTTTTTACCTACAACCATTATCTGGGCCTAGCTGCCGGGTTTACCATTATTTTTGGTGCCGTATATATGCTACGTATGTTCCAGAAAAGTATGTTCGGGCCTACATCATCCCGCACCGAATCATTCACTGACCTGACCACTTCTGAAAGCTGGGTGTTCATACCACTGGTTTTCATGGTCTTCTGGATAGGCATCTACCCACATACATTTCTTAAAGTCACTGAACCTGCCGTTGCCAATCTGATGAAGTACATCGGCACAACGGCGGTATCCATGAAATAAAATGTTTTCGGTTTGTGCTTTTCGGGATACTACCCCGACAGCCACAAACCGAAGACTGTAAACTATAAATCTATGTTTCCAATTGTTCTTTTATCGGTTTTTGGCATAGCACTGCTGTTTCTTGGCTTCCTGAAGTCAAAAGCAATTCTGCTGCCTGCAACCCTGCTGTTTCTGCTCATCACGCTGGCCGTCAACTTCCTCGACTGGAATAAAACATATTTGTATTTTAATGATATGCTGCGGACAAATAACCTCGCTATGGTGTTTACCGCTATCATATTATTATCGGCGTTTCTTGTTGTTGCCTTGTCGGGCAGTTTGCTGGAGAGCGACGAATCACAACCGGCTGAGTATTACGGCATTATTTTATTTTCATTAGTAGGAGCCGTTATGATGGTCAGTTATGAAAACCTGATCATGTTGTTCGTCGGGGTTGAAATATTGTCTGTTGCCATGTATGTTTTAACCGGTAGTGACAAGCGAAACCTGCGCTCGAACGAAGCCGCCCTGAAGTATTTTCTCATGGGAGCCTTTACAACCGGCATTATGCTGTTCGGTATGGCACTTCTTTACGGGGCTACCGGATCGTTTACATTAGCTGGTATAGGCGCCTACACTGCTCACGCACAAGGCCTTTCGCTACTGCTGTATGTTGGTTTATTGCTGTTGCTGATTGGCTTGCTCTTTAAAGTATCAGCTGCTCCTTTCCATTTCTGGACGCCCGATGTTTATGATGGTGCGCCTACCATCTTCACCGCGTTTATGTCTACTGTTGTGAAAACAGCGGGGTTTGCTGCTTTATTCCGTTTGTTGTCAGTGTCATTCGTCGGTGTATATGGGTTTTGGTGGACCATTCTGGCAATCATTACAGCTATAACCCTTGTCGTTGGTAATGTAACGGCGGTGTACCAGAACAGCTTTAAGCGAGTTATGGCTTACTCCAGCATATCGCATGCCGGTTATTTATTAATTGGTCTGGCCGCGTTGAGTGCCTTAAGCAAACAGGCCATTGTATTTTATTCCCTTGCCTATTCAGTTGCTACTATTTCAGCTTTTGGCATACTGTTGCTGGTAGCTAAGCAACGTAGTATCCAAACAATTATCGGCGACGGAGCAACAAATGAAAATTTCGATTCTTTTAATGGGCTTGCCAAGCAAAATCCGTTTTTAGGCTTTGCCATGACCGTATCCATGTTGTCACTGGCGGGAATTCCCCTGACAGCCGGTTTTTGGGGCAAATTTTATATGTTCTCAACAGCTGTAGAACGTGGGCAAATCTGGTTGCTGGTAGTTGCAGTACTGATGTCAGCAGTGGGTATCTACTATTATTTCCGTGTCATCATTGCTATGTACTTTCGCGATGGAGCAACCGAGGCTATTCGGGTAGCCCCCTTTTATCGGTATGTGTTACTGGCTGCTACCTTATTAACCTTAGGATTAGGTATAGCTCCAGGTCTTCTGCAAGGCTTTTTCTGAAAAAACGACTCACTTAACTGCATGCTGTAGTTCAAGTTATAACATATAGTTTGCTATCGAGTTTGTATGGTTGACATCTTCCCAATTTGAAAGGTAAATAAACTCGATATCTTTTGTCCAGTAAAACAGTGAACGTGAGCAGTATCGAACAGCCGAAATCTAAGAACTACAATAGTTTTTTCTCGTTTTTTCTGACGGCTCTCTTTGGTGCCTCTGTTAATTTCTTTAGTCAGATTCTCTATCGAAAAACGTTCGATTATTCTACCAGCGTTTTTTTGGGTTATCTGACAGCTACAGTCGTTAGCTTCGTTCCAACCAAACTCTTTGCCTTCTCGGCAAAAAAAACGGGTAATACAGGGAGGGAGATGATCAAGTTCGGCATGATTGCCCTTATTGCGTGGGGTGTTCAGGTGGGCGTGGCGGTCGCTACCCTCGAATTAGTCGCTAACCCTTATTTTCCAAATGCCTCCATGTTCTGGCGAGAAAAAGCATCGCACGTTGTAGGGATGGGATTTAGCTTTTTGGCCAATTATTTCGGTCACAAGTTGCTGACTTTCAGGACTACAGGCATGTACGATAAGATACGCGCACGTTCTGCCAGACAAGAAGAGAAACAATTTTGATCAAAAAGTCGATAATCTTTAATTAAGCCAATTGCGAATAGGACTATTTTAGGGGTAATCCCTATTTAACCTAGATTAGTCGACTATTTTTTTGGATTAGTTAGGAAAAAACTATATTTGTGCTCGAAAACCTAAAAAATCACTGAAAGGAATGAAAAAAGTATTCGCTTTACTATTCGTTGGCAGCATGCTAACTTTCGCAGCTTGCCAGAGCAAGCCTAAAACTGAAGAAGCTGCTGTTGATTCAACGGCTGTAATGTCGACCGACACCACCACCATGGCTACGGATTCAGCTTCGACTATGGCTACGGATTCGGCTGCAACCGCTCCTGCCGACAGCGCGAAGAAATAATTTCGTCTCGCCGAAGTCTACAAAAAAGCCTTATTTTTATAAGGCTTTTTTAGTTTGTATACCTTGACAGACCCATTCATAACCCATTTTCCACCAAGTGCCACGACCTATTGTCGTGAGCTTTGGCAACGGTATAAGTTCCGCTTCAAAATTGTAAAGCCGCGCCAGACACGATTAGGCGATTTTAGGGCGTTTCCTGACAGGCAAACGCAAATTACCGTAAACGCTAATCTTAATTCCTACGCATTCTTGATTACCTATGTTCATGAAGTGGCGCATGCAGCGGTAAATCAACAATATAAAAAACGCATGCAGCCTCATGGCAAAGCCTGGCGAACAGCCTTTCAACAACTTATGCAACCGTTGTTGACCGAGGTCATTTTTCCGTTGGCTATTCTGCAACCACTTCAGCATTATATGGCTAACCCTGCGGCTACAACGTATGCCTGCCCAGCGCTTGTGCTGGCATTAAGGCAGATAGATGCCGGTTTAATAGATGCCGTTGGTGAGAACAAACTGCTGCTGAGCAAAGTACCCGAAGGGCAGACTTTTCAATTTGCTAAAAAGACCTATGTGCGGGGTACGCTTCGACGGACTCGTGTCGTTTGTAGAGAGGTGTCGACGGGTAAATCCTATACAATTCTTGCCCATGCCTTGGTAGAAATAGTGAAAATTGATGAATGAAGATGGAAATTAGCCAACATGTGCATGGGAAAAGGAGAGGGCGCTTCTGGCTATTTTATTTAAATTTTACGCTGTATTCGTTTGTCTGCATCCATTCGTTAACAGCGCAATCGGTTTTGCGGACTGGCCTCTGGGTAAAAATAGGTGTAACAGAATCAGGTGTTTATCGGCTCAGTCAGCCCCAATTGGCTCAACTTAACTCCGCCTTCGCGAATGCAGATCCCAGACGATTGCGGCTATATGGCAACGGGGGAGCCATGTTGCCCCAACCCAACGCCAGTGCCCGGCTAGCCGACTTAACTGAAAATGCAATACAGGTGGTAGGCGAAGCCGATGGCCGATTTGACGCGGGGGATGTTCTGTTGTTTTTCGGTCAAAGTCCGCACGTTGTGCGTTATGACTCCACTGCCCAGCGGTTTACCCATCAAATTAATGTCTATTCAGATACAACCTTTTATTTTCTGACAATTGGTGACGCGCCCGGCTTACGAATGGTCGATATACCAACGGGAAAACTATCTGCAACCCCTACAGTCACCACGTTTGATGATTACCAGTTTCATGAGCAGGATTTGTTGAAAATACCAGCTGTTCGCTCGGGTCGGGAATGGCTGGGAGAGTACATGACAATCGATACGACACAAACATTTTCATTTGATGCTACCGGCCTGGTGGCGAGTGTACCGTTGCGATTAAAAGCTTCAGCAGTGGCAGGCGCTCTGGCTTCAACTCAGTTTCGACTTCAGGTCAATGATCAACTGGTCGGAACTATGCCTATGTCGACGATTTCCGGGTACGAGTATGACTATCAGGGAGTTATGCGAACAGATACATTCGTTGCCAAGCTATCATCAG
Source organism: uncultured Spirosoma sp. (assembly GCA_964244155.1). Taxonomy (GTDB): domain Bacteria; phylum Bacteroidota; class Bacteroidia; order Cytophagales; family Spirosomataceae; genus Spirosoma. Next base: position 3,748 of record CAXTJJ010000013.1, on the reverse strand, counting down.
ACGTGAGTCCCATACGGCTGGCACTTACGTTTCGGAAAAACGGCCAGCCATCGGCTCAAGGGTATCTTAATTTCCTTTCTCTGCAAACCCGACGTGAGCTACGGCAGTATAGTAAACCAACATGGGTGCGCCGGGGATCGGCCGGTCAGTATGCTGTTCAGCAGTCAACGACCAGTCTGCGTGTCTGGGATGTAACAAATCCACTGGTGCCCAGTGTACAGGCGTATGTATTATCAGCCACCCAGGAGGCTGGCTGGACATCTTCGAAAGGCCGGGATTATTTTCTCTATACTGACGCGCAGATTCTGACGCCAGTTTCACTGATACCGGTTAATAATCAGACCATACGATCTCAGTCTATACCTGACCTGCTAATCGTTACACCAGCCGCCTGGCGTGAACAGGCCGAGCGACTGGCTACATTTCGTCGAGACCATGATCAGCTTACAGCATTGGTTGTTACCACGCAGCAAGTGTACAATGAGTTTGGCTCAGGTCAACCTGACCCAACGGCCATTCGGGATATGGCCCGATTCTTTTATCAACAACAGCCTGCCAAACTACGCTATCTGTTGTTGTTTGGCGATGCTACCTTCAATTACCGTAATATAGGCGGGGGAGTTAGTTTAACCCAGTTAGCAAACATGGTACCGGTTTATGAGAGCCGCGAATCGCTCCACCCGGTATTAAGCTACTCGTCAGATGACTATTTTGGCTTTATGGATGCCAACGAAGGGGAATGGTCTGAAAATCAGAATGATGATCACAAGCTGGATATTGGTGTTGGCCGGTTGCCCGTAAAATCGGCAGATGAAGCCAGTACCGTTGTCGACAAACTCATTCGTTATAGTTCTGATCAGTCGTTAACAGGTGACTGGCAAACACGGCTAATGGTCGTTGCCGATGATGGAGATTATAATATTCATCAGCAGGATGCCGATCAAATGGCAAAAAGCGTCGAAAGAACAGCCCCGGCTTATCGGCCGCAGCGTGTCTTTCTTGATGATTATCCGCAGGAGAATACCAGCAATGGGCAGAAAGCTCCGCTTTTAAATCAACTCATCAACCAGGGTATGGCCGATGGGCAACTCATTATTAACTATAGCGGACATGGCGGTGTTCTGGGTCTTGCCGATGAGCAGATTGTTACACTTCAGGATATACTTTCTTGGAAAAACCGCCGTTTACCCCTTTTCGTAACTGCCACCTGTCAATTTGGGCGTTATGATGATCCTGATGTGAACTCTGGTGCCGAGCTTACTTTATTGAGCCGGACAGGGGGGGCTGTTGGGCTGTTGACAACAACTCGTCCGGTGTATGCCAATACGAACTTGTTGCTCAACCAGGCATTTTACGATGCCGTTTTCAAACCAGTCAATGGTCAGATGCCTCGCTTAGGTGAGGTGATGCAAAGCACTAAAAACAATAGCTTAAGTGGCCCTGTCAACCGAAACTTTGCATTGCTTGGCGATCCATCCCTTCGCCTGGCCTACCCACAGGCGCAGGCGGTACTCACGCAGGTGAATGGCAACGCTCTGTCCTCTAGCCGATTTGATACACTACGGGCGTTGCAAACAGTCGAACTATCGGGCGAGATTCGTCAGTTGAAGGAGCGACTTGCTAATTTTTCGGGTCTGCTTCGGTTGACCTTATATGACAAAGAAACAACGCATACAACGCTCGGCTCAGAAGCAGGAAGTCCTAAAATGACCTATCAGGCATTTTCTAACCCCATCTTTACCGGCCAGGTACCCATACAAAAAGGACAATTTACCCTTCGGTTCACGATGCCTAAAGATATCAATTACACCGTTGGGCAGGGAAAACTGTATTTATATGCTATACAGGCTGATAGTTCACTGGACGCGGCAGGAAGTTATGAGCGTCTGCTCATTGGTGGCAGCGTTTCTGCTGATAGTGTAGATAACCAACCACCCCTGGTAACACTCTCGGTCATTGGCGGATCGCCTGAATCAACTGTAGTTCGTGTGGCCGGGCCGGACATAACCCTGCGCGTTGCCTTGTCTGACAATCAGGGAATTAATATTGCCCGGTCGGGTTTGGGACATGATCTCACTGCTCAACTTGGTTCGCAACCAGCAGTTATTTTGAATGAAAATTATGTAGCAAATGGCACCGATGGCAGACAGGGGGAGGTTCAGTATACATTTCGGGATGTGGCTCCGGGAACATACACAATTCGGGTCAAAGCTTGGGACATCAACAATAATTCAACGGAGGGTGCGTTGACCATAGTAGTTTCGGCACGACCAGGGCTGGAAGTGGCTATGTTGCGGGCCAGCCCGAATCCGGTCGTCAGGCAAACGACATTTAAGGCCGAACTGAATCGATCGGGGGAGCCGCTAGACTGGACATTAGGTATCTATGATCTGAATGGACGGTTGCTCAATCAACAAACAGGACAGTGTACTGACTGTGACGCCAACCTAAATATGGGGACTTGGGAGGGGCTTACCCAAACAGGTGCCCTTTTGCCAAATGGCCTATATATTGTTCATTCTCAAGTTCGTTCGGCGGTTGATGGTTCAGTTGCCAACAGTACCTGCCGCGTATTATTAACCAAATGATTTCATATACATAAAGTCATCACGTTTTTTCTAATCCAACCTTTCATTGTAATTTTGACCGCACAGACCCACTATTCTTATTATAAGCGGCTGTCGTTGACCATCTCTCATTATATGAAGCGCAATTTTTTCCGTGTTCTTCTCGGCATTTGTAGTTTTTCTCCGTTCGTCGTCTCTGCTCAATCTACAGTAACAACTCTTAGCGGCCAGCAGCTAAATATTCCAACTTCGTCGGTACCTTTTCTAAATTTCACGCCCGATGCCCGTTCCGGCGCACTAGGTGACGCAGGCGTGGCACTTGGCGATGCAGATGCTAATGCGATTTTTTGGAACCCCTCGAAACTAGTTTTTGCCAAACAGGATAAAGGCGCATCAATTTCTTATACACCCTGGTTAAGAAACTTGATTGGCGATATGTATTATACTTACCTGAGCGGTTACTCGAAAGTGGGTAAAAATTCGGTGGTAGGGGGCTCGCTGATGTATTTCGACTTAGGTACTGTTGATTTTACGACCGCAACGGGTGTAGCAGCTGGTACATTCAACTCACGCGAATATGCCATTACGGCAACCTTTGCGCAACGACTTTCAGAGAATTTTTCACTTGGTGTCGATCTAAAATACCTGAGTTCAAACCTGGCCGCTGGTAGCAGCAATCCCGGTCTGAAGCCAGGGTCAACCGCAGCCGCCGATATCAGCGCATACTACCAGAACGAAGCACGTGATAACGCAACCGGTAAAGGGATTGGCTGGGCATTTGGCGGGATGATCTCTAACCTCGGCGGTCGAATTAACTACGGTGGGGCACAGAGCTACTTTATTCCTACCAATCTGCGGTTGGGAACCCGGTTTACTTTGTTTGCCGATCAGTACAACAAATTTAACTTTGTCATAGACGCCAACAAATTGATGGTTCCGACACCGGATATTCAACTTGTAAACGGGGTGCAGACTAATGTAAATGCCAATAAAAATTATTTCAGTTCGGTGTTTGGCTCATTTGCCGATGCGCCGGGGGGATTTAGTGAAGAACTGAAAGAAATTACAATCTCATCGGGTGTTGAGTACTGGTACAACGATCAGTTTGCCGCCCGTGTAGGGTATTTTAATGAGTCAAACGCAAAAGGGGGCCGTAAATACATTACAACAGGTATTGGTTT
>CAXTJJ010000012.1:0-26721 GCA_964244155.1 uncultured Spirosoma sp. | reverse complement strand
GCGTTGGTAATATCGGCCGGGCGTTTGATAAACACCTGCTCCATCTGAGGTTCCGCCGAACGAGACCCGTTACCAAGGTCACTGTTGTTAACCGGCACGACACGGTAGCAAAGAAGCTCAAGACCGAGCATTTTCATTTTCCGGTTCAGTACAGCCCGGCATTCTTCACGGAGCCATACATCTTTCGGGAAATAGACCATGCCCACGCCGTATTCGAGCGCAGGTGGCAGGTGAACGCCCAGTTTACGCGTTTCATCAACAAAAAATTCGTGCGGAATCTGGATAAGCAAGCCAGCACCGTCGCCAGAATTTGGCTCGGAACCTACCGCTCCCCGGTGCTCCATCCGCCGAAGCATCTGAAGCGCATCCGCTACAATTTTGTGGGACTTGCGGCCTTTGATATGGGCTACAAAGCCGATACCGCAGTTGTCGTGTTCGAACTCAGGGCGGTAGAGTCCCGCCGATTGGTCAACCTGATCAGACATGGTCGTAACAGTGTTGGATTAGCCGCTGTTTACTAACTCTGATTGACAGAATCGCAATAAACAGGGGTGAAAATTAAGAAAATCTAAATTTACAAGTAGCCTGACGTATGGTAAAAATCAGAAGATGGTAGCCGGGCTGACGGGCGTTTGTGACAAAGTCACGCAATATACTACTAAAAAAATTTGGCAAAAATCGCTTTTGTCGGAATTTTATAGTAGACGGTACTGATTGTGAATTTGATTATAAATCTTCTTGAAATATATCAATTTTTAGGCGGTGTATAATCACTTTTCAACGCTGAATCAGCCGATGTTGCTTGGCTAGTTGGCTCGATTTGTTCCTGAATCAAGCCATGCAGAGTCGATACGTAAAAGAATAAAGTTAGTTGTGTGATCAGTTATCCGACTTCACCACTTTTCCGCCGATCATGACAAATTTCACCCGTTGTAGTTCGGTAATGTCGGTCAGTGGATCGCCTTTAACCGCAATCAAATCGGCCATTTTGCCAACTTCAATTGTCCCGAGGTCTTTCTCTTTGCCCAACAGTTCGGCATTTACTTTGGTGCCCGCCTGTATGGCCTGCATGGGTGTCATGCCTAAATTAATGAGTTCGGCGAACTCCCTGGCCGGAAAAGTAGCGGGGAAGCCTACGTTATCAGTTCCCAAGCCGATTTTAACGCCTTTCCGAATCGCCAGCGAGAGCATCCGGCTCTTTGTATGTTCGTCTTTCTCGTGTTTCCCCAATTGAACCGCTTTCGCCAGGGCTTTGCTGTTAAAGTATTTTTCCTGAAAGAACAGACCCACCGATAGAGTAGGAATGAGGTAAGTACCGTGTTTAAGCATGAGATCAATGCCTTCTTCGTCTATATAGGAAGCGTGTTCAATAGAACGAACCCCTGCCCGAACGGCCATCTTGATGCCTTCGGTTGCGTGGGCGTGGGCCATAACGGCCCGGTGTCGTCGGTTGGCTTCCTCCATCACCGCTTTCAACTCCTCCGAACTGAAATGTACATCCTGCGGATTATCGCCAACGGTCATGAACGCGCCGGTGACCATTATTTTGATCCAGTCGCTGCCGTGCTTGATCTCTTCCCGAACGGCTTTTCGCATTTCATCCGGTCCATTGGCGATCAAACCGTCCGCAATAATGGGTTGCTCATAAGACATAAAGTTGATATCGCCACCACCACCCGTAACGGAGATATAGTGTCCGGCACCGTAAATATGGGGGCCAGCAAATAAGCCTTTATTAATGGCATTCCGAATGTCGAACTGGGCATAAGCCACATCGGCGTCTCCGGCAATGCGTAGCGTCGTCCAGCCCGCCTGTAGTAAGTCTTGCACAACTTTTAGTCCTTCCAGTGCTTTCTGAGCCGACGACCGTCGTAAATGATCGACCTGGTAATCGTCTTTGTCGATAAACGGGTGAACGTGTGCATCGATCAAACCGGGTAGGATGGTAAAGTCTCCGAGGTCGGTAACCGTTGCATCTTTGGGGATGATGTCTTTGTTCCCAACTGCTATGATTCGGTCCGCTTCTACAACAATAGCTGCATTTTGGATGACCTTCCCGGTTCCATCAATTAACCGTTTACAAAGCAAAGCTGACTTCTGCGCGGATGCCCCTGTACTTATAAAACAGATGATGAAAAAATGCAGGCAATAGCGTTTTAACCTCATAAGCAGTGGATGAGCAGGTAGTGCTTTAAAATTAGGGCAGTCGTTGAGCACGGACAGCGTCTGAAGAAGAAGACAGACACGGTGTTTACAGATGACGAACGATTTGAAGAAAGGCCCGTTCCCTCAAAAATAAATAAAAAACTACGAGGAAAACGAATGAAGGTACATAAAAAAAGCCGCTCAATTGAGCGGCTTTAGCCTTTTGTGATCCGGCTGGGATTCGAACCCAGGACCCATACATTAAAAGTGTATTGCTCTACCAGCTGAGCTACCAGATCGTTTCCCGTTTCAACAAACCAGCTGTTCGTCGTTTGGGAATGCAAAAGTAGGGTTTTGTTTTCGTTAACGCAAGTGTTAGTTAAGGAAAATTTAATTGCTGAATAAGTTTTACCGCTTCAACTGCCTCCCGAACGTCGTGTACCCGTAAAATAGATGCTCCTTTTTGAAGGGCAACCGTGTTCAGAACAGTAGTACCATTCAACGCTTCGTCGGCACTGATATTCAATGTTTTCCAGATAGTCGTCTTACGTGACAGACCGACCAGTACAGGCTCGTCGAACAGGCTGAAATCCTGTAGGTGACTCAGCAGCTCAAAATTTTGGGCTACCGTCTTCGCAAAGCCGAATCCGGGGTCCAGAATAATGTCTTTTTGCCCCAACGACCGAAGTTCGGCTAACCGGACCGCTAATTCATCAATCACGTTGGTTGTCAAATTCGTGTAGGTAGTCATTGACTGCATGGTTTGGGGTGTTCCCCGCATGTGCATCAATATATAGGGAACGCCCAGGCTCGCAACCGTGCCAAACATCGCCGGGTCTATCGTGCCACCTGATACATCGTTTACCAGGGCCGCCCCTGACTCAACCGCCTGCCGGGCTACTGATGCCCGGAATGTATCAATGGAAATCAAAGCATCGGGGAAACTGGTCAGAATAGCGTCGATCACGGGCAGGACGCGGTCGGCCTCTTGAGTCGGGCTGACTTCGGCAGCACCGGGTCGGGTCGAATAGCCGCCAATATCCAGAAAGGTGGCGCCATCATGTAGCATTTGTTCGGCGGTGGAAACGGTATCAGCGAGCGAAATGCGGCTATCGGCGTAGAATGAATCGGGCGTACTGTTTAAAATTCCCATCACTGCGGGCTTGGCTAAATCGACCAGCCGTCCCCGGCAGTTCAGCGTTTTTTTCGTAACTTTCGGCATAAAATCAGTTTTGGTTTACGGGTTGAAGGAATACGGTAAACGAGCCTGAAACGATGGTAAACTGAAGACCGTAAACAGAAAACCGTGCATAATACCGAATTCGAATATCGGCAGGTTATCCAACGCTGCAAAGACTTATTTCTAAAAAAGAACCAGGACTACGGTACAGCCTGGCGCATTTTACGACTTTCGAGCATCACCGACCAGATTTTTATTAAAGCGCAGCGCATCCGAACCTTACAGGAAACGGGTATTAGTCGCGTAGGCGAGGGGATCGAGCCGGAGTTTGTCGGTATTATCAATTATTGTGTGATGGCTCTGATTCAGATGCAGTTGGCTTCTGATAAACGTACCGAAATCCCCACCGACGAACTCGAAAAATTATACGACCATGAAATTGGCCGGGTTATTGATCTGCTGTTCGCCAAAAACCATGATTACGGTGAAGCCTGGCGCGACATGCGGGTCAGTTCCATGACCGATATTATTCTAATGAAACTATTGCGTACCAAGCAAATTGAGGACAATCAGGGCAGTACATTGGTGTCGGAAGGTGTTGATGCCAACTATATGGATATGATCAACTACGCCGTTTTCTGTTTAATCAAGATGACAAACTAATGAAGAATGAAGAGTCAGGACTGAAAAATAGGTAGTTAACATACACACCTTATTTTTCAGCCTTAACTCTTCATTCTTAACTATAAGCAATGAATCCAACGACATCGCAACCTAAAATTAAGACCGGCACGCCCCCAATGCTAATTGCCGCTCGTATCGCCCGTATTCTGGTCGGTATCGTGTTTATATTTTCGGGCTTGATCAAGCTCAACGATCCCGTTGGCACACAAATTAAGTTTGAGGAATATTTCGAAGTCTTCGCGCAGGATTTACCCTTCATGCACGATTTCTTTATGGCTCTTGTGCCCTTTACGCTGGCAATGTCTGTTCTCTTCTGTGCGGCCGAAGTGATTCTGGGTGTAGCTCTGTTGGCCTCTTATAAACCCAAGATGACAGTTTGGCTGTTATTCTTCCTGATCGTCTTCTTCACTTTTCTGACCTTCTATTCGGCTTACTTCGACCGGGTGACGGACTGTGGCTGTTTCGGGGATGCCATTAAACTGAAACCCTGGACTTCGTTTGGAAAGGACATCGTCCTGATGGTGCTGATTCTGTTTATCATCGGCCACCGAAACCGTCTTCGCTCCCGCAATACGGGCTGGCTGGTGGGGTTGACCATTGTGTTGACGCTGGGTCTGGGTATTTATGCCGTTGAGTTTTTACCGCCTATCGACATGCTGCCCTATGCCGTTGGAAAGAGCATTCCGGCAGGCATGAAACCCTCTGAACCGTTGCGGTATAAGTACCTGATGGAAAAAGACGGGAAAACATCGGAATTTGAGCAGTACCCATCGGATACGACCTATAAGTTCAAAGAAATGGCTTTGGTAAATCCAAACGCCAAACCGAAAATAACCGATTACCGAATCTGGAACGATACCGGCGATTTCACAAAGGAAACGTTTGCCGGCAATAAACTCTTTATTATCGTTAAAAACACAAGCGATATCGATGCCGGTAGCTTGCCCGCCATTCGCGCCTTAGAAGAAGGATTAAAAGGCTCAACTGTAAAGCCGTACATCCTGACCTCGACTAGTGATGATGAGATCAAAGCGTTCCGCAAGGAGTTTCAATTGGAGTCGATTCCCTATTATAAAGCCGATGCTACCGTTCTGAAAACCATTATGCGCTCGAACCCAGGTACCTGGTTAGTAAGCAATGGCGTGGTGCGTGGCAAATGGCATTTTAATTCAACACCGAATGCAGCTGAAGTTAAGGATTTAGTGAAATAGGTGAAAGGAGTAAACGGTCAAGAAGACTAACTACACTCATTTCACCTACTTCACTGACTCCACTAATCATGAAAAACATCTTTCTCATTGGCATGCCATCGTCTGGCAAGAGTACGCTGGGTAAACGAATTGCGGATGCCCTGCACTACCGCTTTATTGATACCGATAAATTGATTGTTCGAGAGGAAGGCCGGTCCATCGCCGAAATTTTCGCGGAGTCAGGAGAAGCCTATTTTCGGGAAGCTGAACGCCGGGTACTGCGAACGATCCGACCAGGCGACAGTTTTGTTGTATCAACAGGAGGAGGGATGCCCTGTTTTCACGATAACATGGATTATATCAATGCTACGGGTGTATCCGTGTTTTTAGATGTACCCATAGATGTACTCGTACAGCGAATAACAGTCCATGCTCAGGAAGACCGACCTCTGAATAATGCCGCAGACCCCCAGTTACTCAATGTGCTGAGAGCCCGTCATGAACATAGACTCCCCATATACTCGAAGGCGCATGTTACAATATCAGGTGAAACGACGGCGGACGAAATCCTGCGACGAATAGGCAAATTGCTTTAAACGCAAAAAGGCGACCACATGGTCGCCTTTTTGCGTTTAAAGCTGATCGTTTAGAAAAAAGCACCCACCGACAGGGTAAGATTCAAAATTTTGTTTGTCAGGAGCGCTGATGCATAATCGGATGTATTGTTAAGATAGTAAGGGGTAAACGATGTTTTTGTCGTGTAAAAAACGCCCCCTAAATCAGCAAAGAAACGATTGGTGCGAACGCCAAGACCGGCCGAATAAAGTAGCGTGTTTCTATCACCATTACGAGCCAACGCATCAAACGACGTTTTATAAGCACTGGGGAGATAAGCACCACCCACCCGAGCTCGGAAAATACCGCTTCTGAATTCGCCCCCTACCCGGAAATTCACCGTGTTTTGGTAAATGCTCTGTACGTAGCTGGTCTGATCTTGCTTGAATGCCTGATTATCGGCTCCAGCGGTGTAATAGTTTGTGCCCACACGCATGCCACTGTAATTTACATACTCGGCTGTTGCGGTCAGGAAGCCGCTTTTGCCAAGAAAATACGTTATACCGCCCGATAGCCGTAATGGCGTTGAAACGGAGAACGTAAAATCATTGGGTGCCACCGGAATCGTTTTGTTATTGGGTACAAAAAGTACGGGCTTTCCGTTGTCATCCAGTTGGGGAATCCCAATCGGATCAATCGTCAAGGACTGATTTGTCGTTTCCTGGTATTGACTGGTTGTCCAGGTTGGCGAAATGATATTGGCGCCAAGCTGAAGGTTCTTGTCAATGCGATAAATTGCGCCAATCGACAGGTTTATTCCGTTTCCCTTTACTGTATAGTCGGTGTTTTCCTGAACGCCATTAAATACTTTACCTCCGATGTATCGTTCCTGAATGATGCTGGTGTAATCGTATCGTGAATGAGAAAGAGCCAGTGTACCGCCAATATAAAACTTGTCATTAAAATTACTGGCTACCGATAAACCCCACTGCGACACGGCTCCTGTAGACGAAAAACTAGCCCGCTGATTGACGGGTACGCCGTTGTCGTACCGGAAATACTGAGTTGAATCTGGCGACGACGGGTTGATTAAATAATGCTGATAAGCCGCTGCTGTAAGGCCGGTTACAGTATACCCATCGGAATACGTATTTGGATAAGCGATGATATTCTGTGAGTCGTACTGCTGGTTTAAATTGCTGGGTCTGGTTCCATTGGCATTTTCTATATAGGTATCAACCACAGAACTACGGTTATTTTGACCTTGGGCAGCAAACGCATTGCCCAGGCTGGCCTGACGAGAATAAGAGATGCCCCAAACGGTTCGCCGTGGACCACGACTTCCATTATTAGATGGCATACCAGCAAAAATAGCTGATACCGTTCCTATAAACGGGGATGCTTTAGAACCAGTGGTTGTCTGACCTAAATAATTAGTACTGTTATTTAATAATCGAACGGACGGGCTTATACTTATTTCGGAACGGTTATAAAAGGCCAGCCCGGCGGCATTGCCCCAGGCATTGCTGGCATCGCCCCCCAGGGCTGTATGGTTACCCCCTAAAGCCTGAAAACGGGCTGTTCCTGAAATAGGCTGTTCCGAATACCGGAAGGCATCGCCCGAATAATCCTGCCCGTAAGAAACCGCCGTTAGGAGTACAAAACCTGCGGTTATCCTGATGCATGTGTTCATTGCGTGAAAATGGTAAAAGGTGCGTTTCGTCTGTAAGACAATATCAAGTGAAATACGTTTAATATTACTTACGTGTAAAACGAAAAATCCCGCCGATTGGCTAATCGGCGGGATTTTATTTTTTTAAAATAAGTGTCGACTATCGTGGACCGCGTCCGCCACCTCCGCCTGAGTGACCACCGCCACCAGAGGAAGCTCCTCCGCCACCCCCACTATAACTCGGGGCACTATAGCTACGGCTTGGAGCACTATAGCTTGGTTGTGAGTAGCTCGGCTGAGAATAGCTCCGCGACTGGCTTTGGTAAGATGGCTGCGATTGCTGGAAACCATTTCCACTTCGGCTACCGCTATTGAAGCTGCCGGTAGAAGGTGAGTATGAACCCTGGCTGTTTTGCCGTGGTCGAGCGTAGTAATTACTGTTTGAGCCGCTGTTACTGTTGTATGAAGGAACAGTGCTTGATGCTGAACTACTAGCCGAACGTCCTCCAGTGCTGCTATTGTCGTAATAATAAGTGCCCCGGTTGTTTGAACGTGGGGCGGCATAGTAACCATTGTTACTGCCACCCGCTGAATTGGCCGAGGCCGTGCCCGATGAGTTATAGCTACCCGAACGCCCCCCGTTGCTGTTTACCGGGCGGGGTGTGTTGACAAAGGCATCATTGTAACCACCCCGCGAGGTCGCACTGTTCGTAAAACGTGGGCCGGATGTACGGTTGTTGCGATATGGATCGGCACCAGTTACATATCCGTTGCTGATATAGGCCGTATTTCCGTAATAGCCACCGTAGTAGTTATTATAGAAAGGCGAATAGAAGGGACTGTAGTAGCCGCCAAATCCACCATACGCATACGAGCTATAGAAGGGGTCATAATACCCGAAGGGCGAATAGCCAAATGGAGAGTACCCAAAGGCACTGCCATAATAAGGGGAATAAAACGGACTGCCGAATCCCATGCCGAAACTGTTGTAACCACCGTATCCGCCAAAAGCACCCAAACCTAAACCAAGGCCCAGGCCACTGTAGAATCCAGTGTTATTAAAGCCCCAGCGATTCCAGCTGTAGGCCGATGTCATAGCGGAATTGTAGCCGTTCGCGAAGCCGGAGGTGTAGGCATTCGTTCCCGTATCATTCCAGCCCGGATCGGCAGAAAGACCCCGGTTCAGTTTACGGGCACTTAAATCCGCATAATACTCATCGGTATTGGAGCTGCCATTAGTATTGTATTGCTGATCGTCAACGTAATCCGGATTGGCGTTGCGTGAACGTTGCTGCTGACGGTCGAGCCGCTGTTGCTGGCGCGAGGTTTGCGGAGCAACCGAAGAGTAGTCGGATGAGTTGCTGGCATATACGGCTGCATTGCCGGAATTGCCATACAAATCGTCCGTTTCACCGGCATTCTGCGCTGTTTGCTGACTGGAGCTGCAACTCCAGATGCCCATCAGCGCAGCCAGGGATAGGTAGCGATATAAGGGTTGCGTTTTCATTTGGCCAAGGAATTGGTGTAATAAAGGCTCATATTGAGAACTGTTTCAATATATAACACAGGAATGAGGTGTTTGATTACAAAAATAGACTAAAAACCTATCTTTGCAAGTTCACAGGTATTAGATTCCATTTTGTTAATAAAGGTTTAATCCCATTTAAAATAAAGTTATAAATAGTCATTTGAGAGCCTGAAATCAGCACGTTAGCCGAATCCGGTAATTCCTGTCTGTTTATGACCCGTTCATGCATGGCAAAATCGCTTCCTTCCCGTAGTGAAAACTACTCTGAGTGGTATAATGAGTTAATTAAGAGGGCCGACATGGCCGAAAATTCGGCTGTGCGCGGTTGTATGGTCATCAAGCCGTATGGCTATGCAATCTGGGAAAAAATGCAGCGGGCTCTGGACGATATGTTCAAAGAAACCGACCACCAGAATGCGTATTTCCCGCTGTTTATACCCAAATCGTATTTAAGTAAAGAGGCTTCACACGTTGAGGGTTTCGCCAAAGAGTGTGCCGTTGTTACACACTACCGCCTGAAAAATGCCGAAGATGGATCAGGCGTTATTGTCGACCCCGAAGCGAAACTTGAAGAAGAACTTATTGTCCGACCTACTTCGGAAACGGTCATCTGGAGCACCTATAAAAACTGGATTCAGTCGTACCGCGACCTGCCACTGCTCATTAACCAGTGGGCTAACGTGGTGCGATGGGAAATGCGTACCCGTATTTTTCTCCGTACAACAGAGTTCCTTTGGCAGGAGGGACACACCGCTCACGCCACCCGTGAGGAAGCTGAGTTCGAGACGCGTCAGATGCTCGACATCTATGCGAGATTTGCTGAAGAATGGATGGCGCTGCCGGTCATCAAGGGGGCAAAAACGGCCAACGAGCGCTTTGCCGGGGCTGAAGATACGCTCTGTATCGAAGCCATGATGCAGGACGGAAAGGCTCTCCAGGCGGCTACATCACACTTTTTGGGACAAAATTTTGCAAAAGCATTCGACGTACAGTTTCTCAACAAACAAAACCAGTTGGATTATGTGTGGGGTACCTCCTGGGGGGCGTCGACTCGATTAATGGGCGCACTCATTATGGGCCACTCCGATGATGATGGGCTGGTGCTCCCGCCAAAACTGGCACCGATCCAGGTAGTGATCGTACCAATATACCGTACCGAAGAGCAACTGGATGCCTTGACCGCTAAAATTAAGCCGCTGGTTCAGGAGTTGAAAAAAGCTGGTATCTCAGTCAAGTACGACGATTCGGACGCTAACAAACCCGGCTGGAAATTTGCCGAGTACGAACTTCGTGGCGTTCCCGTTCGACTGGCTATGGGTGGTCGTGATCTGGAAAATGGAACGGTTGAAATTGCCCGGCGTGATTTGAAAAGTAAGGAAACGGTTCCGTTCGATGGCCTGACTGACCGTATAAAAGCCCTGCTCGACGACATTCAGGAAACGATCTACAACCGTGCCAAGTTGTTCCGTCAGGAGAATACATTCAAAGTCGATACGTTTGCGGAATTTCAGGAGCAACTTGAAAAAGGTGGGTTCCTGCTGGCTCACTGGGATGGCACCAGCGAAACCGAAGAGGCCATTAAAGAAGCTACAAAAGCCACAATCCGTTGTATCCCTTTCGACCAGGAAGCAGAAGAAGGGGTGGATGTTTTTTCCGGTAACCCATCGAAGGGGCGCGTGGTCTTTGCCAGGGCTTATTAATTGACTAACAAATGAATGTAATTAAAAGAGTGTGTGTATACTGCGCGTCAAGTGCTCAGGTTGACACTGCTTATTTTGACGCTACCGAACGGCTGGCAACTCAACTGGTTGAGCAAGGTATCGAGGTCGTTTATGGGGGTGGAGGCATCGGGCTCATGGGAAAGCTAGCCGATACGATCATTGAAAAAGGGGGCGCATTACGGGCATTATGCCAAATTTTATGCGTGATGTCGAATGGGCCCATGGGCAGGTAACGGATTTCGTTTTTACGGAAACCATGCACGAACGAAAGCAGAAATTTCTGGAAAATATTGATGGACTTGTAACGCTGGCCGGTGGAAGTGGCACATTAGAAGAGCTTTTCGAAGCCATCACGCTAAAGCGTTTAGGGTTGTTCACCAAACCAATTATCATTTTGAACACCTGTGACTTTTATGCCCCCTTGCAGGAAATGCTCGAACGATGTATTGATGGAAATTTTATGGCTGCTGAACATCGGTCAATGTGGACATTTGTCGATGAACCCGAACAAGTTATTGACGCTCTTAAAACGGCTCCGGACTGGACTAAAGACGCTATTCAATTTGCAACGTTACGATGAAATCGCAGCACGAAAAATGTATGTATACTAAGGTTGCAAAATGAGTTTGATATCAACTTAATATAATTGCCTGAACTGTAAAATGATTGGCTACCAATAAAGAAACCTTTACACTCGAAACAGTGTAAGGGTTTCTTTATTGGTAGCATTTTTCAACGCATAGAAAACTGTTGCTGGCGGAGATGCTGAAGGTACCAGTCAGCCACGGCAAACGTAACGCCACTGAGTCCGACAAGCCACACGACACCGCCCAGACTCATATAAGACCAGTTTCCCCGGCTAATACCGTCGATCATGGCCATCAGCATCATGCACAGGCTTATAGCCATGATGAATGCATTCCGAAGCGTTGTGGGGTAGGCCCGGCGGAGGTCGTAAGCACCGTAGGCTTTATTCCGAAACTCAAATACGATGTCGTCCAGACTAGCTTGCCGGAGTTGATCTTCTGTCATAGCCAGTTCAATCTGGTAGGTTTCGCGCAGGTGTCGCACGGCTTTAACATTGGCTTGTTCAAGAACGGTATGCATGGCGGCTTCGAAGGGGAGACCCAGCCATATGTACTGTTCTACCTCACAGGCAAGGTGGTCGAGTAATTCGTCAATCAGGGCATCGGTTGAACCGCTATGAATCAGGTGATTGTGCAACGTAGCTAGTTGCTGCGGGCTGAGTTTTTCCATGACTTTATCTCAGTTATGCTTGTGTTTTGATTGCTGATTAATGGCCTGTCGCCAAGGCTGTAGGCAATTGGAGTAGGTTTCGCATAGTATCCATAAAACGCTCGAAGTCAGAAACTTTCTGAACAGCAACCTGAGTCCCCTGCGGGGTTAGCCTGTAGTACTTCCGGAGCCTCCCTTCCACTTCTTCAGTTTCCGTTGTCAGTAAACCTTCTTGCTCTAATTTGTGCAGAACGGGGTATAGAGCCCCAAAGGAAAGCACAATCTCGCCGTGTGTTCGCTCTTTAACTGCCTGTGTGATTTCATACCCATACATCCGGCCCTGCCGAGCTGTATCCTGCCCGGAACGACCGGCAGTAAAAGGACCCTGTTCTGAGAGTAATTTTAAAATGATTGTTTTTAAGGTTCCCCTAAGGAACTCGTTCCCCGATGATTCCATGCTGCAAAAAGACAAATGGATAAATTAGCTACTGTAATTTATATATAAGATTTCGATATATACAACTGAAAGAGAATTTTTTACTCAAATGGTAAGAGAACGGCAACGTATATGCGTAACAGGCCATGGCAGCTTACCGGTTATTAGCTGCGTTTAATGGGGTTTGAACCCAAAAAACGGGCGATTCAGCCATAAATAGTTGGAATACTAGCCGTTGCAGAACAGTTTTGTAAAATTGATCCTATAGACGACTCTTTACTTCTCATGAAAAACAGACGCTCATTTTTGCGCGATGCCGGGGCTTTAACGCTGGCTGGCCTTGTGCTGCCTCAACTTTCTGAAGCCGAAACTCTTTTCCCGTCTCTGGCTCCCCGCGCCATTGGCCTTCAATTGTTCACTTTGTTTCGACCGATGAGTGATGATCCGAAAGGAACTCTCGAAAAAGTTGCGGCCGTAGGCTACAAGGAAGTTGAATCGGCCTTTAGCCTTCGGGGCGGATATTACGGCTACAAAGCGAAAGAATTCAAATCATTGGTAGAGGGATTGGGGATGACCTGGCGGGCACACCACGCTGGTGGTGCTCCGTTTCGTCCACGGCCAACACCACCAGCCAGCACAACAGGGGCTGCTGCTGGCGGTCAGACGCCAGCGCGTCCGGCGATGGATTTCTCCAAAATGCCACCCATGCTCAACCTTCGGGATAATTACCAGCAACTCGTCGACGAAGCGGGCGAAGGCGGACTAACGTATTTAGTTTGTGCCAGTACACCCGTGTCGACGCTGGATGAAATTCAGAAGTCGATCGAGGTGTTTCAGAAAACGGGTGAAGCCTGTAAGAAAGCGGGCATTGGTTTTGCTTACCATAACCACGCGACCGAGTTCGATGCCGTTGAGGGTGGTAAGACGCCTTATGATTTAATTCTATCGCAAACGGATAAAGAGCTGGTAAAGATGGAGTTAGATTTAGCCTGGGCTGTCAAAGCGGGTAAAGATCCGGTCAAATTATTTGAAGAACATCCGGGGCGTTTCCCGCTGTGGCATACCAAAGACATTAAAGCAGATCTGAAAACGATTACAGAGGTAGGCAACGGGGTTGTCGATTTCAAACGGGCTTTCGCTGCTGCCAAAACAGGCGGAATGAAGTATTTCTTTGTCGAACAGGATATGGCCGCTACCCCCATTGAAAGCATCACGACAAGTTATACGTACCTGAAAAAGGTGGTTGGTTAACCGACATCTCCAACGAAAACAGCCGTTTAATGAATACACTAGTTTGTAGTAAAATAACTGGCTTTTTCGGGCTTATAGACCGATTAGGGCGGGTTTCGGCTAGGTATTGTTGAGTAATTTTTAAACTTTTGACCTCAGTCGGTAGTTGGTCAAAAGTTAGTATACAGGCGAAATTTTATCGAAAGTTGCGGTACTTTTACGTCTACGTTTTTATCAAAAACAAGAAAATATATGGCACAAGCAAAATCTGGCGACACCGTTCAGGTACATTATACCGGAACCCTGAGTGATGGAACCGTATTTGATTCATCGGAAGGACGTACGCCCCTGGAATTTACTGTTGGTAGTGGCCAAGTGATTAAAGGCTTCGATGATGGCGTGACGGGCATGAATCAGGGCGAAAAGAAAACCATCAGCATTCCAGTTGACGATGCCTATGGGCCAGCCAACGAAGATATGATTTTTACGCTGGAACGGTCGGATATACCCGCCGATATTCCACTGGAAGTCGGTATGACCCTCAATATGCACGAGGATGGAAACCCCCGGCCTATTCCGGTTATTATCCGCACTCTGACCGATACGAATGTCACTCTTGACGCCAACCACCCGCTGGCGGGCCAGGACCTAACGTTTGATATTGAACTGGTGGGTGTTAAGTCGCCCTCAGGTTTGATCTTATAACGAGATCGTATAAAGCAAAAAAGCGTAAGGAGCTGGTTGTGAAAAAAGTTCGGTAATTCCGTCTTTCACAACCAGCTCCTTACGCTTTTTTGCTTGTTAACCTACCAACTCCTTTAATTCCCGTAATGCTATTTCGATACCTCGCGCATTGGCACGGGCAGCATAGGCGGCTAACGCTACGGTAATAGCACCAACATTTAGAGCAATCGATAAATTCTCCATCTGCTGTAAGGTTGTTCGGGCTTTATCGGTGGCTTCCAGAATACGGCTTGCTATATGATCTGCATCGGTAAAGGCCGGTCGGCAGATGCGGGACTGTATATCCTGTGCCCGGTTGAGCAGGCTATTCTGGTACGCATTTAAATCCAGTTGCTGCTCATGGGTGAGTTCAGACCAATGCTGAGCCTGAAACTGGTTTAACGAGCGAGCCATGTTACCGTATGCTGTTGCTATGCCATCGAGTTGTTCAGACGTAAAATCTTCCATAAGCTATTCTGACCTGAATCAGCCCATTTTATCAGTTGGTGTGACTTTTGACGGAAGATAAGTCCCTTCTGTTCGATTATCTGTCAAGTTGATCGACTTTTGAACGAACGGTCAATTAACTAAAACTGCGAGCTTGTGTTTTTAGTTAGTTTGGCATGGAATTAACACCAATCGATATTGGATCATCTGTAAGTGCTGGATATGCCTGTATAAATCTCAGTCTTCAGGCCGATAAAATCACCACAAATCGGGGGATGATCAAAAAGACTTTTAGCGAGAGAGGAATTGCCTATGCCTCAGAACTGGCGTTGAAAAATGTGCAGGATTTATTGAAAATCGTAGACTGGAATCTCGAAAACGGGTTTAAGGTGTTTCGGATTTCATCTGATTTATTTCCCTGGTCATCCGAATACAAAATCGCGAATCTACCCGACTATGCCGACATTCGGGAAACGCTGGAAGAGATCGGTGGTCGGCCTATTCGTCTGACTGCCCATCCGGGCCCGTTTAATCAACTGGCTGGCCAGGGTAGGGTGCT
The DNA here is from genome assembly GCA_964244155.1 of uncultured Spirosoma sp. Lineage (GTDB taxonomy): Bacteria > Bacteroidota > Bacteroidia > Cytophagales > Spirosomataceae > Spirosoma. The sequence goes on along the minus strand of CAXTJJ010000012.1, from coordinate 11,415 downwards.
GGACAACACAATCCTGGACCTCGAAACCCAGTCTGAAGTCTTTGATCTGATGGGGCTGCAGCCCTCGCACTGGAATAAAATCAATTTTCATGTAGGCGGCACCTATGGCGATAAAACAGCTACACTAGCCCGGTTTGCTAAAAATTTCAGCCTTCTTTCCGAAAACCTGCGCGCTCGCCTGACCGTCGAAAACGATGACCGGGTATCTCTTTATTCTGTGGCCGACTTGCTATACCTGCATGAAACAATTGGTATCCCTATTGTTTTCGATTATTTCCACCACGCATTAAATCCCGGTCAGCAAACAGAAGAAGAAGCCTTCATGATGGCTTATAATAGTTGGGATGTTCGCCCGGTCTTTCACTTTTCTGATTCCCGCCGGGAGCACGAAGACCCTAAAGCCCGACGTGAAGCCCACGCCGACTGGTTGTATTCCCCCGTTAACACCTATGGGAAAGAACTTGACATTATGTTTGAATGTAAGATGAAGGAACAGGCTATTTTACGAATGAGAAACCAACCACCCTCTTGACCGTCAATCAGTCTCTCGTCGTGTAGTAGACTATTGTCTGGCAGGCACAAAGAAAGAAACCCCGCAGGTAAGGTGGGGTATGACGAAACTATACTTGGTGAACAGAGCCGTGGGGCTCATCAATCGAGAGAAGAATGCGGCAGTGTCCGGTGCTTTCGCCTGGCGGTGGTACTCGATACGACTTTGACAGGTTCTCTCAGCGGAGGGCCTTCTCCCCTTAGCAGATACTCGGCAGAAATCCGGGGTTCTGCTACGCAAATCCTCTCCAAGATATCTAATCCGGGCTTTGTTCGACCACCTATGATGTTGTAGATCGTCATTCGATTGAACTGATGGTGAACCAGAAACTTGTGTGGGGTGGTGTTAAGGGCGGCAAAAATTGCTTTAAGCTTCTCATTGATGGGGATCATACCTTCAGATTTGTGAGCGTGTGCCAAATATACAATCTGGATTCAATCTGGACATAATTTTGTAATAATAATTTAAAAAGTATTTACTTGTAATCACTGGAAGCAATAACAATAACTTAGTGGTTACCCTTGTTGTATTCATATATAATTTTTACGTATACTTGCCTGCTTTATAAGTTGAGTTTTATTAGTTAGTGTGTTTTGATAAAGGATACTAGAGTGGATAGCCATTTTGAATAAGCAAGTTATCTTTCTAATTGGGCTGGTGGGGACTTCGCTCACACTTAGACAAAGTCCCCACCAGGGGATTTAGAGGTGAAACAGGCTGGAAATCCAAGTATTGATCCATTTAATAGTAAATCCTAAACAGCTTCTGTAACTCGGCGGATAGATAAATAAAAACCCGCTGCCTTCTTTCAAAAGCAGCGGGGAGGAATTTGGTGGTGGTCAGGCTTGTCCGAAAAGACTGACCACTTGTAAGTTGAGAAAGTGTAGTAATTGCCCGAAAGCAAACAGGCTACCTGACAAACTTATTAATGTTGAATAGCAATGCGGCTCGTAAACTTTTTCTCGTTAGGGCCAACCACGAAAGTGTAAGCGCCATCAGGAAGAGCTGACAAATCGAACCGGCGAACCGAACCTTTAAACGTATCGGTCTGTACTAAAACGTTCTGCGCATCATAAATGGCTACGTTAGCTTCGTCAATGTTCTTAGCTGGCAAAATCACTTCGATTTTGTTTTTTTCGTAAGCCGTCAGGGTTGGGTGGGTCACTTGTTGCAGGCTACGCTCGTCAACATTGACCGCATTGGCTTTAATGGTTATTCCCTGCGACATCCACCAGGCACTGTTGCCCGCAGTTAGATAATATTGACCATCGGGTAGGTTATTCAAGTTGAACGCTGTTGCCCGTTTGGCATTTTTTGAAATGACTCCCCGATAGAGAACGTTGCCGTCGGCATCAATCAATGCCACGTCAACCGATGCTCCCGGCTGTGTATAAATGCGTACTTTCTTTTGCTCGGACTTCTCAACTTTCACACCATTCATTCCTGATCCTGTGTCAGCTTTTGCATCTCCCATGCCAGCCAGACTCATTGCTGATAATAGAACAGCGATTGTTAATTGGAATTTTTTCATTGGTTTGAAATTTTTGTTTTACCGGGACAAAGGTGTGGGCAGAACAGGCATCAATGCAATAGGGCGGCTACTGGAAACCAGCGTTTTACGAAATATTCATTTTTAAATTATATTCCTTCTGAGCAAATTAGGGCATTTATTAGAAAAGTACAACAAGTCCATTTTTATACCTTATGAATTGTATTTTTCTAATAATTGTAAATTTTAGGACTATATAGGTTTGCGAACCTACTTATCATTATTATAATCCTATTCAGTCAAAATGGCCGTGTTCATAGATTATAAAATCAACCGGTTTTCGGCTGCCAGAGCAGAGATTAACAGTTGATTAATTTGTTGGATGGCCACTATTCAGGTAGTACTTTGCCCTCGTAAGCTGAACGCGAGACGGCCCATTCGTTTGCCATAACAAACTCGCTCGTTAGCTGCTTATAAACTAAACCAGTTTATACATTCATGGATCAGCTATTAAAAGGACAGATTGCCGTAATCACAGGAGCAAGTAGTGGTATTGGTGCCGGGGTGGCCAAATCAATGGCGGCCGCCGGTGCGACGGTCGTTGTGAACTATCCCGTTGACGCAACAAAACCCGCTGCCGATGCTGTTTTGAAAGAAATTACCGACGCAGGTGGAACCGGGATGGTGGCCCAATGCGATGTGAGCCAGGAAGATCAGGTAATTAAGCTGTTCGCCGATGTGGTCGCTCAGTATGGGACGGTCGATATTTTAATTAATAACGCGGGCTTGCAACGCGATTCGAAATTTCACGAAATGACGCTCGAGCAATGGAATACGGTTATCAGCGTCAACCTGACCGGCCAGTTTCTTTGCGCACGCGAAGCTATCCGGGAGTTTTTGCGCCGGGGACCACGTCCGGAGGTGTCGGCCGCAACAGGCAAAATAATTTGCATGAGTTCGGTGCATGAGCTTATTCCATGGGGCGGTCACGTAAACTATGCTACCTCAAAAGGTGGTATTAAAATGCTAATGCAGTCGCTGGCGCAGGAATATGGCGATCGGCACATTCGCGTAAACAGCATTTGTCCGGGTGCTATTCAAACACCCATTAACCGAGATGCGTGGCAAACACCCGAAGCACTTAACAGCCTGATGACACTCATTCCCTATAACCGGATTGGTCAACCCGCCGACATCGGCAATCTGGCGGTGTTCCTTTCATCCGATCAATCGGACTACATTACAGGGGCCAGCATCTTCATCGACGGTGGCATGACGGTATTTGAAGGATTTTCGACAAACGGATAGGGAAAGATGTATGATATAGGATGTATGGTATATGACGCTACAATACCTATTCTAAATCACATATCACACATCTTATATCATACATCATATATCCTAAAAGATGTATGATATAGGATGTATGGTATATGACGCTACGGTACATATTCTAAATCACACATCATACATCATATATCCTAATTAAATGACCGCCGAACACATTCGTCTCGAAGATCCTGCCTGGCGGCAATGGGGTCCCTATGTCTCCGACCGGCAATGGGGAACCGTGCGTGAGGATTATAGCGCTAATGGCGACGCCTGGAACTATACGACCCACGACATGGCCAGGAGCTATACCTATCGATGGGGTGAAGAAGGGATAGCGGGCATTTCTGACGACAAACAGCAACTTTGTTTGGCCCTTGGTTTATGGAATGGGAGAGACCCTATTATCAAAGAACGCTATTTTGGCCTCACCAATGCCGAAGGTAATCATGGTGAAGATGTTAAAGAGCTATATTACTATGTAGATAATACGCCTTCGCATTCTCACCAGCGGATGCTCTACAAATATCCGCAAACAGCTTACCCCTACGAAGAGCTGTTAGCCGAAAACCATCGCCGTACGCGACAGGACCCTGAATTTGAATTACTCGACACGGGCCTGTTCGATGAAGATCGGTACTTCGATATCTTTGTTGACTATGCCAAGGCCAGTCCGCAGGATATCCTGATGACCATAACAGTGCATAACAGAGGGCCGGAAACGGCTATGTTGCATGTGCTGCCAACACTTTGGTTTCGGAATACCTGGGTATTTGGCGACGACTCCGATGGGGTTCCTAACTATCGACCTTCGCTGATTTTGCAACCCGACAGCACGGTGTCGGTTGAAGATTCCGCCTTAGGACGCTATATTTTACATGCCGAAGGCCAACCCGAATGGTTGTTCTGCGAAAATGAAACGAATGTAGCCCGACTGTATAACACCCACATCGGGTCTCGCTACCCCAAAGATGGGATTAACGACCATCTGATACACGGAACGGATACTGTGAATCCGGCTCATACGGGCACTAAAGCATCGGCACATTATAATCTGACTATTGCTCCCGGCGGCTCGGCCATGGTTCGGCTTCGGCTTGAGTCCACGGGACCAATGAGCCGGGGTCTGGCTGAACCATTTGCCGATTTCGATGCAATCTGTGCTATACGAAAGAAGGAAGCCGACGAATTTTATGCCCGGATTCAGGCAGCTGAAGCCACCCCCGACGAGAAACTGGTGCAGCGGCAGGCTTTTGCCGGGATGCTCTGGAGCAAACAATACTATTATTACGACGTATCCCGGTGGCTGGCCGGCGATGAAAACAGTCCGCCACCGCCCCCCGAACGGTCGAACGGACGTAACCATACCTGGTTGCAGCTCATTAATGCGGGCGTAATTTCCATGCCTGATAAGTGGGAGTACCCCTGGTATGCAGCCTGGGACTGGGCATTTCACTGCGTCACACTCTCGATCATAGACCCTGGCTTTGCGAAGCAGCAACTGATGATGCTCACCAATGAGTGGTTTATGCATCCCAATGGCCAATTGCCTGCCTATGAGTGGAATTTCTCCGATGTGAATCCGCCTGTGCAGGCATGGGCTGCCTGGCGTATTTACCACCTTGAACTGGAACGAAAACCTCCCGGCGAAGAGGATCTGACATTTTTGCGGGGCATCTTTCATAAACTGATGCTCAACTTTACCTGGTGGGTAAACCGGAAAGATGAGTCCGGAAATAATATTTTCGAGGGTGGATTCCTAGGTCTGGATAACATTGGTGTGTTCGACCGGAATACCATTTTTCCGGGCGACAGCCACCTGGAGCAGGCCGATGGAACAAGCTGGATGGCGATGTATGCCCTCAATATGATGCGTATTGCCCTCGAGCTGGCCCGACACGATTCGGTATATGATGAATTAGCGACGAAATTCTTTGACCATTTTCTCTATATCGCTGGGGCAATTACCAGTATTGGTAAGAGTAATATAGGGTTGTGGGATGAGGAAGATGCGTTTTTTTATGACCAGCTTCGGCTGGGTGATGGCAGTGTGCAGCGGATGCGGGTTCGAACACTGGTTGGCCTTATTCCCATGTTTGCGGTTGAGGTGCTGGACAACGAACTGCTTCAGGCAAACCCGGCGTTTGTGAAACGGATGGTATGGTTTCAGGGGCATCGACCGGATCTGTACCACCAGGTATCACGCTACACGGAGAAGGGCATCGACGAAAAACGATTGCTCAGCCTGCTTCGGGGGTTTCGCTTGAAATCGCTGTTGTTAAAAATGCTGGATGAAAGCGAATTCCTGAGTCCACACGGCATCAGGGCAGTCTCAAAAGTGTACCAAAGTAATCCCTATAAGTTCACCCTGGAGAACACAACTTTTCAGCTGACCTACACACCGGCCGAGAGCGACAGCGGTATGTTTGGAGGGAATAGCAATTGGCGCGGACCGGTCTGGATGCCCGTAAACTATCTGTTAGTCGAAAGCCTGGAGCGATTTTACCATTACTTTGGCGATAGTTTTACGGTTGAGTATCCGGTAGGGTCGGGGCAACAAATTACGCTGAAGGCTGCCGCCCGCGAACTTACTAACCGGCTTATAAGCCTGTTCACAATTGATGCCGACGGCAAACGGGCAACCTTTGGTCAGCATCCCAAATACCAGGATCTTAATTTTAGGGACTATATACTTTTCTACGAATACTTCGATGGCGACAATGGTCGTGGCGTAGGAGCAAGTCACCAAACAGGCTGGACAGGGTTGGTGGCTGAACTGATTAACCGGAAATATAGAAATTTAGCTTCTTCTGAAAAGGCCTGAGTTTCCCATTGACGACAGCTATATAAAAATACTGCATTTGCGCAGTAAACCTAGTTTATTGTAACTCAACATCCCCATATTGAGAATAAGTAATATGTAAATAAGATAATTTCAAATACTTAAATGGGCCATTTTGTTAACAACAAAGAGCATAAATTTATTATAGTGACTCAGAACCCTTAGACAAGTTCACAAAATAGTCTATTTTTCGCCATGATTAGCCATGAGTTGCCAACCGGCTCTCAACAAACGCAACTACATATGGCAAAGATACTGGTGGTTGAAGATGACAAGCAGCTTAGGAAAAATATCCAGGAACAGCTGGAATTAAATAGTTACGAGGTTAAGGTAGCCAGCAATGGCCGACAGGCACTCGATTTGTTACCGTCTTTTTACCCCGACCTGATTTTATGCGATGTTTTAATGCCGGAAATGGATGGCATCGCTTTTATACGGGCGGTAAAAAGCAACAAGAATTACAGGTTTGTTCCGTTCATTTTTCTCACAGCGAAGGTAGCCCAGCAGGATATGCTTCAGGGGCTGGAAGAGGGGGCTATTGACTATCTATCAAAACCGTTTCTGCACCGGGAACTGTTGTTGAAGGTAAATAACATCACGCGCCAGCGGTCAGAATTTATTCTGCATAACTTACAGATCACGGCAGATGAAGAGCCTGACTTCCAGTTTGTTAAACAGTTTGCTACTTTACTCGACGCCCATTTCGACGATTCGTCGTTAACCGTCAACAAAGCCGCCGAAGCCATGAGTATGAGCTTGTCGGCTTTCCAGCGGCAGATAAAAACCTATTACCCAACAAGTTTCAATGAGTTACTTAAAGACTATCGCTTGCAGAAAGCTATACACTACTTAACCCAAACGGATCAGAATCTTCAATGGATTGCGAGCCGTTGTGGGTTTAGCAGCTTATCTTATTTTTCTTTTTGCTTTAAAAAAGCTTTTGAACTGTCTCCTCTGCGTTTTCGGATGAAAAGCCGGATGGAGCCAGGAACATCACGTAACTAGGATATAAACCGGTCTTGCCAGCCCATACGTTATTCGTTTACTCGAGCAGATCGCCTAAACTCACCTGGTCAACGTAGGCTGTCAATTGGTTTATACAACCCGGTTTATCGACAAACGCATTCACTTTGTAAGGCTCCCAATTCGCACCCATACCCCGATGAGCGGGCCACCGGTAATAGATTTCGAGAAAATGATTTGCCCAGTAATATAGCTTGACTTGATGGTTGTTGCTTTGTCGTTGCGCCATGAAGCGTCCATTAATAGGTATTAGCACAACTTGTTCAGGCAGCGTTAATTGATTAAAGAGAGTCACATTCATTTTTACATCGGGTCAAAATGGGGGTGATATGTCAGGCGCGGTTTTTAATGCAAAGAGTATTGAGTAACTAAATCGTCAATTGATTTATTTAACCGTTTCATGGTACTAACATGCTTATTGAAAACAACTTTCTGAGCAGCGTAGGGGCGAGTTTTAGGTTCATCCAACTCGCTGATGAAGCGCTCCAAAGCAATCGTTAACCCGTTCTTTAAATGCTTAAAATTTGATCTTGATTCGTGAGAGAGTTTTGTTGATTGGTTTAGTATCAAATCAATCAAGAAGTAATTTCTATACAATTCACGAATCTCTGCCTGCCAGGTTAGAAAGCCAGAGAGCTGGCTGTTTTCGACCTGCAATTTTGTGAAGGATATACCGTACATTTTAGTAATAACCAATGAGTTGATAGCCAATGACTAAACAACATCACTAACCTTTTTGTTAGAATAGGTAATTTCTAAAACAAAAGTATACTCTATTTTTTTTGATTTCGTGTCTCTTTTTTGTGAATCTTATTTTGTATATCCTTCGCTCTTTGAATCGTTATAGTATAGTATTGTCAAGTAGTTTCCTCTGATGCTCAATGGATTATCCTGCACAAGCCTCCCCCTCTACACACGCCAAAGCGGCTCAGCCGTCATATGGGGTTATACAGTTAGACCCTGTCAGAAACCACGACCAGGTGCTCGTCGATCTGCGAATCAAGTGGGCTACTGATTGGATTGCAGCTTATTATCTGCCAGCGCAGACGGACTTCATTGTTGGCTGCAGACTATCTGTGTTCTTCGAAGAGGAGAGAACACTTTTTCTCAATTTACTAAGCCAGCTTGATTGGTCAGGGTATGCAACCACCGAGCTAACATTTATGAATAAGCAGCGAGTGCTTTGGCGGCTAACCGGACTTGACGGCGGTTTTGTTGCCGTTCTTGAATCCATGGAAAATGCGCCGGAACTACCGGTGGCACCTGCCAATGTGGATCGAACAAGTCTGGTAGAGGAAAACAATGACTTGACCACCTTCTTCAATCTCGACAAGGAATTACACTGTATAACAGACCGTAATGGTAGCCTTCTGAGAATTAATCAAACCTGGGAGGATATACTGGGCTATAGCAGGGATGAACTAATAGGTCTTAATTACCTCGAACTGGTTCATGCAGATGACATGATAGCGGCCCTGACCGGAAGCCCTTATTTATCCCCTTATAAACCGGCCCAGATAAAGCGTTTCCGATTGCGTAAAAAAGGTGGGGACTATATGTTGATCGAATGGCATATAAGCTTTGTCGATGATCGCGTATATGCCTCAGGGCGCGAATTAACCAGAAAAAGACAGCCTGAACAGGATGAGGATGCAAGAGCCTTGATCTGGGACACCGACAGAGAGCAAAAGCAAGCTTATGAAGCTTTACGGCAAAGCGAACAGCGGTTTCGGGCGATCTTTAATCTGACCTATCAGTTTATTGGTCTGATGCGGCCGGATGGGATCCTGCTGGAGGTGAATGAAACGGCTCTACAGGCAACCGGGCAAACGCTGAGCGACGTGATTGGTAAACCTTTCTGGGAAACCTACTGGTGGCAAATTTCAGAGAAAGAACGGCTAAAACTTCAGCGGGCTGTACAGCAGGCAGCTAAAGGCGAACTGGTTCGGTATGAAGTAGAAATCTGGGACGCCAACCACGACGTAAGAGCACTTGATATGTCGATCAAGCCAGTTTTGAATGAGCAGGGAAAGGTGGTATTACTCATTCCGGAAGGCAGGGATATAACGAAAAAGAAACGAGCCGAAAATGCCCTTCGTGAAAGTGAGCAACGGTTTCGTGAGATTGCCGAAAATGTTAACGACGCCTTCTGGATTCATTCCGCTGAACCTTTTCAGTTATTGTATATTAATCCCGCCTTTGAACGGGGCGTAGGCTATTCGGCTCAGCAATTACGGGAAACCCCCGAATTATTACTACAGGCAGTTGTTGATGAGGACCGCCCGCGGCTTATGGCCGACTTTGACCTATATAGCAGGGGGGAGGTGTTAACCGGCCAATATCGGCTGCTGGCTGCCAACCGGACAATCCGTTGGTTTACTATTCGTACGTTCATTATGCGGGATTGTCAGGGCTTGCCCCTTCGCTATATTGGGGTGGCCAGTGACATTACCAGTCAAAAAGAAAAGGAGTTGGTATTGCAGCAGTCGCTTGCCAGAGAACGGGAGCTTAACAAATTAAAATCGCAGTTTGTCGCTATTGCCTCCCACGAGTTCCGAACGCCCCTGGCAACGATTCAATCCAGTGTCGATCTGATAAGTCTTTATCTGGATAAGCCAGACGTTGTCGATAAGCTGTCAATCGCTCGTCATTTATCCATCATCGAGACAGAAATTGTGGCCTTTAGTAAACTGCTTACCGATGTGTTGACCATAGGTAAGATGGACGAAGGGAAAATAAGTTTTACGCCCCGTCTGGTGGATTTTGTTGCCTTAAGTCAAACTGTCATTTCCACTCATTTCAGTCAATACCGCGATGTTCGTTCCGTACAGCTGTCAGTAGAAGGTACGCCATACCACACGTTTATAGACGATAAGCTAATCAAACATGTGCTGATCAATCTGCTGACAAACGCATTTAAATTTTCGACGGACAACCCCGAACTGCGCATTCAGTTTTCCGAAAAGCAACTGGTCTTCTCTGTGACCGATCATGGTATTGGTATCCCCAGAGAAGATATGCCTTCGCTTTTCGAGCCATTTTTCCGGGCTGGCAATGCTGAAACCGTTCAGGGTACAGGTTTAGGGCTAGCGATCTCCCGTCAATTTGTTGCGCTTCATGGCGGCCATTTTACGGTATGCAGCGAACAGAATCAGGGGGCTACTTTTACCGTTACGATCCCAATGGCAGTCGCTTGAAAAAGGCATCGGTGTTTCCGGAATACACTAAAAAAGGGCCGAATCATCAATTAATGATTCGGCCCTTTTTTAGTGTATTCCGGAAATTTATTTACGCGCAGGCCGAAGTACCATGTACCGTTGCTGCAACAGATAATAGCCACCAAACAATACCGCGCTGAAGAATAAATCGCCCAGCAAGCCATTGAGGAAGAAAGACGTATTGTTATAAAAAGCTAACCCGGCCATATAACAAGTCAACAGACCAGCGGCCGTTTGCGGGTAGTAGGTGCTGCCGTACCATACGGCGAAGTTTGTGATCAGGAAAAACAGCACAGAGGAAACAAGTGATACCAGAGCGATGCGTCCGGCTGTTGGCTTTTGCAGCGCAATCAGTCCCAATAGCCAGGTCAGGCCAAAACTTACATATACGGCATCCATGTTGCTATGAAAACCAATCAGGGCATCGCTCAGCAGCATCGCTGCCAGCGGGACTACCAGCCCAAGCCATTTCCGTTCGAACGCAGCCGCACCGAACAGCGCTATAGCCGCTATGGGTGTAAAGTTGGGCCAGTGAGGAACCAGGCGAAACAAGGCACTCGCAAGAACAAGGATCGAAAGGGTAGTTAAGCGAATTTGAAGGGGCTTCATGGTAAAATCAACGGTTAATAGCTAGACTAGCAGGCATCGCAACAATGTAAAAACAGAAGTAACTTCTGACGAACTAATGCCCAACTTAATTGACAAAGGTAACTCCATAAATACATACAGCAAAGCTCCGGGCATGATGACTTGGTAAAGATCTAGTGATGACCCATTTCGTCGGTAGCCACAGATGGCATCCTGCCAAGAGATTTAAGCAGGGTACATCATAGATCAGCGGTAATCTATAACGGCACCCAGCCGCTCATTGGCTCGTTCGTATGGCATCCTTCAACCGCTCATCAGTTTAATTGTCCATTTATCAGTAAAAAAGACCACTGTTAAGTAATTAGACAATTGTCTA
>CAXTJJ010000011.1:0-27934 GCA_964244155.1 uncultured Spirosoma sp. | reverse complement strand
GAGTTGCGACAGATGGCCGGCCTCATTGAGCGCAATGGCAACAACTTACTACGGCTGATCAACCAGATACTGGACCTCTCCAAACTCGAAGCCGGGGAGATGGCCATTCACCTCGAACGGGCCGATCTGGTCAGCTTCGTCAGCTACGTCGGGGAATCGTTCCATGCCATCGCTCAGGCGAAGGAGGTACACCTACAATTTCAGTCTGAGGAAGCGCAGTGCGAAGCTGACTTCAACAAGGATAAACTCCAGGATATTTTAGCGAACCTGCTGATCAATGCCCTGAGATTTACCCCTACGGGTGGTCAGGTAATCTATAGGGTTGCCGTTCAGAATAGTTGGCATTCGCTAACTGCGGCCGGATACCACGAGGAGCTAATCCCGACTAGACACCTCGATCAGCCGTGGATTCAGATCACGGTGAGCGATACCGGACCCGGCATCGAGCCAGCCCATCTGCCGAGGATCTTTGATCGTTTTTATCAAATTGAGAACCCACAGAACGCATCGGGCGGAAATACCGGAATAGGCCTCTCATTGGTGCGGGAATTGGTGGGGCTTATGCAGGGTGGTCTGGCCGTTCGTAATCGGTCCGGCCTGGATGGGTCCGGCCTGGATGGGTCCGGCCTGGATGGGCCCTGCCTGGATGGGCCCGGCCAACCCTGGTCGAACAATTCGGGTCAGGCCCTTTACAGCCGGGGAGCTGAGTTTGTAGTTAGTTTACCCCTTACCCGTCGGGCATCCCTGGCGGAAGGGCCACCTCCAGCACCGTCATCTATACATTCAGACCAACCCCAGTGGGGCGAACCCACGCGGGACGTAGCCAGGGAGCGGCCCATGGTGTTACTGGTGGAAGATAATAAGGACGTAGCCACGTATATTCAGATTTGTCTACAGGATGAATACCAGGTGATTCGGGCCGAAAATGGGCAGGTCGGTATTGACCAGGCGTTGGCGAGTATTCCGGACCTGATTCTGAGTGATTTGATGATGCCACTTAAAGATGGCTTTGCACTCTGCGACACCCTGAAGCAGGACGAACGGACCAGCCACATTCCCATTGTGTTACTGACGGCCAGGGCTGCGGTGAGTGACCGAATCATGGGGTTACGCCGGGGGGCAGATGCCTATCTGGTGAAGCCTTTCTCCCGCGAGGAGCTGATGGTCGTGTTGAGTAACCAGCTACAGATCCGGCGTCTGTTACAGCGCTATTATAGTCAACTCGCCTTGGGTGTTGCCGGGTCGATTCCGACCGATGCGCCTGAGATGGGGGAAGACCAGTTTCTGCTCAGGCTACGCAGCAACGTACTGCCGCATCTGGATAACCCGGCGCTGGATATTGAGATGATCTGCACGTTGATGGGGACGAGTCGCAACTCCCTGCACCGCAAGATGACCGCTCTGACGGGGCTGTCGATGAACCGCTATCTGCGAACACTGCGCCTGCAAAAAGCCAAAGAATTACTCCTGTTACCTGACCTGAACATTACTCAGGTCGCCGATGCAGTAGGTTTTCAGGACCCCAGTTATTTCGGCCGGGTCTTTGCCGAAGAATTCGGCCTCTCGCCCAGTCAGTACCGGGATGTAAACAAAAAATAATCGCTTTTACGCTCGATTGGGACAATTCTCCGAGTTTTTGGGTGAAATCTCCGACTGCTTTGCTGGCGAAAACCGTAATCTTGCCCCAGCGTTGAACAGGGCCTTTGGCGCTGCTACGCTCTGGTAAACAAAAATCAATATGCTTTCACGACTACCAATTATCTCTGTTGCCCTCAACCATCCATCAATCGGGTGGCTACTGTTTCTGATGATGGGCGTAGCCCGGCTAACCCAGGCCCAGTGCCCGAAAGATAATCAAGAGGGTGGCTTGCAAGCGATGCAATCGTCGATTAAAGCCTGATTTATCAATCATCTTCATTTTGTGGTGTTCCTGCATATAGCCACAGGCAGAAGCTTTGATTAAGTAATTTTCCAATTATTCACTCATAATCCTTTATTTCTATGATTCCTGAACGTCCGCGTGCTATCATAAGGAGACAAGGTACCATTCAATCTCCTCCTAGTAATGCCTCAGTTAAAAGGGCCTCAATGCCAGCCGTGAGTGGTAATCCACAGCAAATTGCCTACGCACGAATTGCTGCGGTAGCGGCAGCCCCACGTGTTGGACCAGTGAGACCCGTTGCTAGTGCGCCAGTGAGTCAGTCATCGCCATCACCACTATCAGGATATTGGGCAGCCAAAAAGAGACTTACGAACGGGAAGGAGTTAAGATACTGGAATCAAGTAGGAGCTGGAGGAAGCATACGAAGCTCAGGTTGGTATGGACAGGATTACGCAGGCGGATGGAGCGATTCATCAACTCCGTTTGTTAGTGATGCCCCTTTAGACCCCAGCGAAGCCGGGGTTGAACTCTTATCCCGATTAGATCAACCGTCTGCAGATGTCAATCAGATCGCGGTAGTAGAGGAATCAGAAGAATTTTTTGACGCACTACCAGGGCGGGCACGCAGTCATCGGGCTATCAAGAGTATGCCTGAGAGCCTTCAGCTAAAACGTTTTAGCGAAATAGCCGCCTGGTGTCAGGATGTTGATGAGCTTATTGAGCTGTTCAAGAAAAATGAGCAGGACGTAAGAACGTGGCGGAAACGGCTGGGCGCCCTGAGCGGAATACAAATCGCACTAGGCCTGGCAGGCGGTGGTATAATTATCGCTGGCATTGTGACCACTGGTGGGCTGGCGGCCATTCCAATGGCGGCTGGCGGAATTGCGTTTGCAGCCTCTTCGGCAGCAGCCGGTGTTGGCGTAGGCGCTGCGCGGGCAGTTGCCGAAAGAGGATTGGAAAACGCACGACACGAAAGCGGCATGCAGCATGGGCGAGCCGCTATCGGAGGAAAGGAGTTATTGAAGGGGGGCGGAGCCATAGGAAGTAAAGAGATATTGACCAGGGGCGCTATTGCCGCTTCACATACGGGAGTTGCCGAGGCCATAGGTGCTTCAGCAGGTGGCGGAGGTGCCGCTATTTCTGTAGTAACGGGTGGTTTAGGTGTGTACAAAGCGTTGAAAGTTGACGTGGGCGCCATCTGGAAACAAGTTGACTGGGGCAAGGCCTTAGAAAACGTAGCCAATGCAGAAGCCTTTGTAGCAAGACACTCACGTGGCCTTAATCCAATATTGCTAATGCAGATAAAAGCGAAGCTAAAAGGCACCGGAGAAAATATCTCAGCTATGCTTAAACGCTAAAATTGAATCAGTTGATTAGATAGAAAATTCAAAGCCTGGCACATACGTCTATGCCTTTAGGGTCTACACTACACGTGTGATCCTAAAGGCATAGTTTTTATCAGTAATACAAGTTGGGAGATTAGTCTGGACGGACTTACCCCCAATTCAGACTAATCTCCCAACTTGTATTGTAATAGGTAAAGTAAACCTAAATTGTGGGCTAATTATAGGCAAACAAATGGCTGCTTATGATCGGTTCGAGGAGCCAACTAACAACAGTACCGACTTTTGCAACAGCCACCTGAATTATGTTAAGTACTACAGAATGTATGCCAAAAACAAGCCCTGTCTTACAGCTGTAAGACAGATAGCCAAGATCATTAAGTTGATGTTTTTGTAGGCAATCCAGAGAAATAGCGTATCATAAAATGCCCTAATTAATGAGCAGATGTATGAATACTTCGTCGTCTAAGACGGGAGCCTATTCATGAACGTTACTTCGTCTCAGTTGGGAGCGTTTCAGGAGACGGTTATGTTTTTTCTATCTGTCAAACCGCACCGCTTCGCCGGTCCGCCGTCGGACCGGCCAGCAGTCGTATACGCTTCGCTACTACCACTATGACTAGTCATAACTTCACGTTCATCCGCTAGAAGTCATTTCACTCCTCTCAAATTCTAAGCTAGTTGCTGCTATATGCCACTTTCTTGAATGGCTTTGGTAGCAATGAACCTGATCGTAAGCGACACTCATCGTTGAGCAGTTTCAATTGCAGCTCTTCATTTTTGATGACTACTTGATAGATCCCAATCGCCTGGGTGTCGCAGGGACTAGTGCCACTTACTTTTTTCCAAGTCAGCGTATCTCCTTTGATGGTATAGATCATCGTTTCGAGCAACTGCTTGTCGGCTACCGTATACATACTCATCGTGTCGGCTCCATACCGAAGAACCACATCCACGACTTTGCTCGTCTCGACCGTACCTTGCCAGGCGGTGTTGGCTAACGGGTTTTTCACCTGGGCAGTAGCCGGTAAGCTAGCCCCAATTAGAAGAGTAATGACAACGAATGGTTTCATCAGGTAAAGGAGTAATGAGTCGTTGAAGGAAGGCCAAATTTATTCAGACAGACTAATTTGCTTTAGCGTATTAGTACCCGATTTCAACCTATGAGACGGATTGAGGTAGAAAAATATTAATAAAACAGCGTTTTTGCGAGACGATGGTTTTTAAAAACTGTTCAACGCCAAAAGTCACTTATGCTTTACCATTTTGACTACAAGATACACCACTTTCACTACAGCCGGGCAGTGTTAGCGCAGGAGCTTTGTCATTCCAAAATAGACAAGAAGAGATGACAAAGACCATTTTTATTACCGGCGCTTCGGCGGGAATAGGTAAGGCAACGGCAAAACTGTTTGCGGCCAAAGGCTGGCAGGTGATCGCTACCATGCGCAAACCCGAAAACGAAAAAGAACTCAGCGAGCTAGACAACGTAACGCTGCTTCCACTGGATGTTACCGATCGGAAACAGATTAAAGAAACAGTACAAAAGGCGCTGGGCCTGGGCCTGGTCGATGTGGTGTTCAACAATGCCGGTTATGCGGTGCTGGGTGCCCTGGAAGCCATTAGCGACGAAGAGATCGTTCGGCAGATGGACACCAATTTCCTGGGCGTCGTTCGGGTAACGCAGGCGTTTATTCCCTACTTCCGGGCGCAAAAAGCCGGCTTATTTATCACCACCGGGTCTTCGGCTGGTTTGATGGGTTTTCCCGTCAGTTCCATGTACGATGCCAGCAAGTGGGCCCTGGAAGGCTGGAGCGAAAGCCTCTCGTTTGAATTGAATGAATTTGGGATTGGTATTAAAACCATCGAGCCTGGTCTGGTGGCTACCGAGATAGGCGATCGGTCCATTTTTGCGGCTCATCCGGCGTACGAACCAATCATGAACAAATTTATGGCGATGATAACGCCCGATAAAGCGGTGTCTACAGCCGGGCAAATTGCCGAAGTGGTCTATAGAGCGGCTACAGATGGCACATCCACCTTACGCTATGTATGTGGCGAAGACGCAAAAGCGCTGTATGCCCAGCGTCTTGCCCTAGGCGATGAGGTGTTTAGAGAAGGGTTGAAGCAAATGCTCGCCCAGGCCTAAGCGGCCTGTCAGGAATTGCATGCCGGTATATTGCGTTAACAGGGTGTACCGGCATCAATTGGATTGAACGATGAAAGCAGACCCTAAACAAAAACCGCGCCTCTACCAGTCTATCAGCGATATGCAACGGGCTTTTGGCTTACCCAAGCCCCTGCATCCGCTGATCAGCCTGCTGGACTACAGCCAGGCGCCAATTACCCCGGAGATGCTGGCACCTCCCTTCGTTATGGACTTCTACAACATTACCTACAACGAATCGGCGGGTTGCAAAATGCGATACGGGCAAACTACATACGATTTTGATGAAGGCGGTATGTTTTTTACATCACCGGGCCAGCCCTTGACAGGTCTGCAAACAGCCGAGTCCAGTTCAGGTTTCACGTTGCTGATACATCCCGATTTTCTACGAAACTACCCGTTGGATAGTAAGATCAAGAACTACGGTTTTTTCTCGTATTCAGTCACAGAATCGCTACATCTCTCGGACAAAGAAAAAACCATTATTACCGCCATGGCAAAGAACATCGGTGACGAGCTGGAAACAGCGATCGACGAGCTGAGTCAGGATGTATTGATCGCCCAACTAGAGCTCCTGTTAAACTACAGTCAGCGATTCTACCAACGCCAGTTTAGAACCCGTAAACCGATCAATAATGCGTTGCTGGAAAAGGTAGATAGGTTGCTGCATACCTATTTTACCAAGGAGACTGCCTTGCTGAGAGGGTTGCCAACCGTACAGTTTCTGTCGGACGAATTACAGGTTTCGCCCCGCTATCTAAGTGACCTGTTGCGCTCGCTCACCGGACAGAATACCCAGCAATACATTCACCATAAACTCATCGAGAAAGCCAAGGAAGTGTTGACCATCAGCAACCTGACGGTAGGCGAAATCGCGTATCAGTTGGGATTCTAACACCCGCAGTCATTCAGCAAATTATTTAAGTTAAAAACGAATCTGTCTCCGCTGGCATTTCGGCAGTCGTTTAATTAACCTCGTTCGCGTTTGCCGCGATTGAATGTAGAAAAACCAATCACAGCTTTAAATCCGTCAAACGGTATTCGTAGCCTAGGTATTTATTCAGCCTCTTTAAGCCAATCGTTGGTTTTAAACCGCAGTCGCGGAGGATGAGATTTATAGTTGTAACTATTCTTGGTTAATCGCACTTCAAGGAGCGTTTTGCGATACACTAACAAACTCAATACGTCTTGTACGCATAAGCTAGGCAAACAAATTTACAGAATGATAAATAGGGGGTTGGCTACATATCGGAATTATCAAGCTGTTGCCAACTTTCACTCGGTAAGCCGGTTAAACTAGTGTAAAGGCTGCCATAAAGAAGTAGGTACAGCATTTTTGTGTAAAATAAGCGCAGCGATCTGACGGCTAATGAGTATTGTTCCTAGCGGCACCATTCGAGGGCGGGCCTCAAAAACAGTAGGGGTTTACAAATGCACCCTCTCCAGTGACAGTAGAAGTAGCCAACTTTTTGACGATGCCTTCAGGACTCTTTGCTTTATTCGATGATATCTCGGCCTTGGTTAAAGCAAGTGCCGCCAGTTTAGATGATGTGCCCACTCAAGTAGCGAAAACGACAGGAAAAGTGTCGGGCATTGTCATTGATGATACGGCCGTTACCCCCAAATATGTGGTGGGACTTGACCCATCCCGAGAGCTGGCTATTATTTTTCAGATTGCTAAAAAATCGCTGATCAATAAACTCCTATTGTTAACTCCAGCCGCCTTGTTGCTTGGCTACTTTGCCCCTTGGGCTATTACGCCTATTTTAATGGTAGGCGGTGCTTATTTATGTTTTGAGGGCTACGAAAAGGTCCATTCCCTAGTTAGCCACCGCGGTGGGGACACAGAACGGGAGCAGGTAAAAGAGATTACTCCCGAAGAACTGGAGAAGGAACGAGTGGGAAGTGCAGTTCGCACGGATATTATTTTGTCGGCCGAAATTATGGCCATTGCCTATAGTCAGGTAACCGGCCAGGCGATTGTGAACCAAATTGTTGTTATGGTGGCAGTGGCCGTTTTTATCACGGTGGCCGTTTATGGATTTGTTGGCTTACTTGTCAAGGCCGATGATATAGGGTTGCACCTTGCTAGTGGTAAGTATCCTCCTGCTACTCAAAAAGTAGGCCGCAGCGTTGTAAAATTTATGCCGTATTTCTTGAGTTGGCTAGGTTACGTCGGTACAGCCGCCATGCTTTGGGTAGGGGCCGAAATCATTGCGCATGGCCTACCGTTTACCGCTCATTTGTTGCATGATTTAGAACTGGGCTTGTCCTCAATGCCCGTAGTCGCCTGGTTTACCAAGGCCTTGGCCTGCGGAGTTGGCGGGCTTATTTTAGGGTTTATCATTGAGAAGCTGGTAAGTTTAGTAAAGAAGGTATTCTTTTAACCCAAGGGTATGCCACTAACTCAGTTTGCCTGTTATTAAAATAAGTCGTCCAATTGTACGCCCTATTTAAGAAGCAGATATATGATAAATTCTTGCATCTACTTTAGCATCATTAAATGATCAAGTAGGCTAAGACAACCTGTAAACTTTTTTTTGCCTACACGGGTTGTAATTACGTAAAATGTCAGTAATGTTACTGACAAATTGTTACTCATGAAAGCAACTACCGAGAAAGCTCCCAAAGCCAGGCCGGATGCTAAAAAGAGCCCTACAAACCAACTTATCTTTGAGCCAGCCAATACCATGGTGCGCATCCTACCCGAGAGAACCGGTCCCTTCGAGCTCATTGCCCAGTCACGCTCAGGGGTGGCCCATGCCGAAGTGCGACAACTGGCTGCTTTGTTGGAATTAACGATTCGGGAGTTAGCTATTCTGCTGTCGATGAACGAGCGGACGATAGCCCGGCGCTTAGTCAGCGGTTCGTTGAACAAGGTCGAATCGGAACGGCTTCTACTGCTCAAAGCTCTGACGGCCCATGGCCTGCGCGTGTTCGAAGATCAAGGCAAGTTTAACCGCTGGTTACGTCGGCCTCTGGAGATCCTGGAAGGTCAATCTCCCCTACAACTGCTCGACACGGCTACTGGCTTCCAGGTAGTGGATCAGATCTTAGGCCGCATTGAGTATGGCGTTTACAGTTAAGCCATGCCTGTAGTCTACCGTATCCAAAAAAAGCAGTTCATTGAGTCAGTACTAACGGGGGAAGGGGCTCGACTGAACGGTGGTCGCTGGAATCCACCGGGTATTCCCTTGGTTTATACGTCAATGACGCCGGAGTTGGCTTTGCTGGAAACACTTGTGCACTTAGATGGCACCCCCGTGCGCGATTTGCCGCCGTTTGTGCGGGTGAGCATCGAGTTACCGGAGGCCGTTGAGGAGATCCCACTAGCGGAGCTGCCCGTCGGTTGGGATGCGCTGAAGTATCCCGAAAGTCTACCGCAGTTTTTACTTCCTAAACTAGCTCCTACCTATCCTGCCTTGGCCTTTGCCCTTCCTTCGGTGATTGTCAGGAACACCCCTTCGCGCAACATCCTGATCAATCCGTTGCACCCGCTGATGAGTCAGGTGAAGGTGGTGGAAGTCATAGCTCATGAGTTCGATGAACGATTACAAAAGCAGGTTGAGCCGACAGCGGTAGAAAGCGCTGGGATTAAGAAAGCTAAAAGACGGTCTATTTAAGTGTACCATCCCGTCCAGTCTATATGAGGTAGCGCGGCTCAGATCGTTCCAGAATACAAGCCTTTTATAAGGCTGATGACGCTTCATATCTAGTCATTTTCTTTTCTTGTTGATCAATTGGCGCAAAGCCGGTTCTACGGCCAGGGCATGACCGCAGCCAAAAGTGACCATTACCCGATCGTATTGATCCAGGGCCCGATCGAGCTTTGTTAACAAAATACTATCCCGGATCATCTTGGAGCGACGACCGATCTCACAAAAATGACAGTTTCCCCCGTTGATGTAATCGAACTTTTCAACCTCCTGGGTTAGGGCTAACTCAAAAGGGTGATTCATATACTGACCGTAAAGCGCTTTAAAATAAGGCAAGGACTGCTCCGAGGAAGCCAGGGGAAAACCCGCCCTGACAAACGAGCGAACTACGTCATCGAAATAAGGCTCGAAGGGCGGCTGTTGATGACCCAAGCTTAAATACGGAATCACAATCCGTTCCATCACGTAGTACAGATACAGTTCCTGCTTTGAATAATAGCGTAGCGCTAAGGTGAACTCCAGACGATCAGGCGTATCCCCATTGACTAAGGCAACGCCCGCCTGATCACAGAGGTACTTCATCACCCCGGTTTCTCCGGCTTGAAAAGCCGCTTTATGCAGACTAGGGTAGTGCTGACTTTTTCTAAGCTGGCCCCCTTCGTTGAAGCCAATCTGTGGGTTTAGCTCGGCAAACAGTCGTTGAATACCCGCAAATTGTTGATCGGTCGAATCCCGTACATGGTTACAGCCCACAAACACCAGGCGCTTCGATTGATTGGCTACATCGATGATATACGGTGTCTGCACGTGGGGAAGTCGTTTACCAACTGAGACATAATCATTAGTAGGGAAATAATGAATAGAGTCGGTAGTAGTTTGCTTGGATCGGCAGCTTATGTTCAGGAGAATGACTCCTACTAGTATGATGACTCGCAGAAGCATAGGGCGGCTACAACTTTTTTTAGACCAGCTTGACATCGATTCCATTTCGTAATGTTTTATGGATTTCTGCCATGTCATCTACCTGTTTGATTAATTCATCTAGTTCAGTAGGGGATGCATTTGACTGGACATCCACCTTATATTAGAAATTCGAGCCTGGTTCTCCTTCGCTTCCGAAGTCACCCGTAACTATCACGTTTACACGGTGAATGGCTATTTTTCTTTTACTGGCTTCTCGATAAAGATCATTGCAAAAACAAGTAGCAATTGACAGTAACAGAAGTTCACCCCCATTAATCGACGACCCGAATCCTTCGGTTTTAGGCGCAATCGCAAGCTGTTTACTTGCCCCATTTGTCCCAACAGTAACTTAATGAAAGTTGCTTTCGCTGTTTATAGTTGCGGATATGTTCATGCCATTAAACGGTTGAGTCTTGGGGTGTGGTTGTGGCCAACGTCCGCAGGGGTTGGTAGTGAGCAAACCACCCGACTGAACGCCCACGACTCACACCTTTGCACACCTGCTTTTGTCGAGCTATTTTACGGCCTGAGGAGTCCTACCCTAAACAAACTGCCCTTTTAAAAACATAGTTGACCTTCCTTATACCGTTTACTAAGGCAATTTCTTTATTTGGTACTTCACCAACCATATTTAGATGAATAAATATCTGAACAGTTGTTCCGTTAGACTTTCTCCAGTTGTAAGGGGTTAGCCCGCTGACCGCTCTTTGCTTTTTTAAACGACAGCCATGCTCAGACACATACTTCTGTATGGGCTTCTGCTAACGGGGTTAGTTAGCCAAGCTCAACCCAAAGCTGAGATTGAAAAAACCATCCAGGCCTTAGAGCAAATCGGGGTGAAGGGCATTTTGACCGCCGATACCAGCTTGCTTGTCCAAATTTGGGCCCCTGAATTTATGGTCACCACGCCCCGCAACACCATCGCCCTAAATCGAGCGGCTGTCTTTAAAAATCAACAGCAGGGCTTAATTGATTACAGTTCCTTTGAGCGCGTCATTGAACAGATGCAAGTACAGGAGAATGTAGTCATTACCATGGGTTACGAGTTATTTGTGGCCAAGCACAACCTGCAGGAGGCGAAGGCTGGTCAACCGACCAAACGCCGGTTTACCAATGTGTGGATGAAGCGGAACGGGCAGTGGTTACAGATTGGTAGGCATGCCTCGATCATTTGTTCGCCATAGGCTATTAAAATAGGGTTACAATGGGGAGACAAAGCTACTACATCTCATGAATGAGTGTTTTTAAAGGAAGCCCTCAACGAGCCACTAGCTTACTAAATAGGCAAACTTAACGTTGACCTCCTCACATCAAACGCCGATGCCTCAATTGTTGGCTACCATTGTTGCTGATTTGAATATCATTGGTAAAGCAATAATCATCAACGTCTATTCGGTATGAAACTGCTCCCGGCTCTACTGCTGTTAAACTCCTTATCCTTAGGTCAGACAATTCTAAACGCCAGCTTTGAAATGGTTCGGGACACCAACCCACTCCTGCCCCAGGGTTGGAAGATTGACCGTAAAGCAGGCTATCGGATCAGCCTCGATACCCTCGTGGCTAAAAGTGGTCGAAGCTCGCTCCTCATCGCCAGTGCCACGGATACGACCACAGGGCAGTGTGGATTCAGCCAAAACTTGCCCGTGCAGGTAACCCAGCCGACACTGGTTCACTTGCGGGGCTTCATCAAAACCGATCATCCTGGCGCCGTCGGCGTGTGGTGGAACTCTTGGCGGGACGATAAGCACCGGGGATTCGCTCATTCTCAACAGCAAATCACGCTGAACCGGACGACCGACTGGCAGCCCTTTAATTTAGTACTGGCTACCTCGACCGATATCAACCGCTATTCCCTGGGGGCTTACCTTCGTGGCGCGGGCAACGTATGGTTCGATGACCTGAGGCTGGAATTGACACCGGCCGCAACCGGGGAGCCTGCAGCACGGGTAAAGGACTATCTACAAAAAGCCGTGGCACTGGTCAAAAAACATGCCTTAGTTCGTGATTCAATTCCTTGGCAACAAACCCAGGCCGAGTTGCTGGCTTATGCCCGGGGCTTACGGACGGAGGCAGAAACATATCCCCTCATTGGTCATTTACTGACGATCATGCGGCAACACGGCGACAACCACAGCTTCTTTCTCAATCCCCAAGAGGCGATGGAGCTGAAAGCCGATCACTCCACGGATGAACAGGCCGAAGAACCTGAACCCCAAGCGCGGTATCTGGGCGACGGGGTCGGCTATGTATTGGTTCCTGCCTTTCAGGGAGTCAATCAACGGCGGGAAACCGCCTTTGCTACCCGGATCCAGGCGCTGATCAGCCAAGTAGATTCCGCGGAGTCGATATCCGGCTGGGTCGTGGATTTGCGAGGCAACACGGGCGGTAATGTTTGGCCAATGATAGCGGGGCTAGTGCCCTTATACGGGAAAAACGCCAAGCGGTCTTATCGACGGGTGACCAAGGTTCAATACCCTTACCGACTTCGACAGGCACCCGGTCGGATCGCCGTGTTGCTGGATGCGCAAACTGCCAGCAGCGGAGAATTCACCGCTCTGTCGTTCATTGGCTTACCCCACGTGCGCACGTTCGGTCAGCATTCGGCGGGCTACACCACGGGTAACGCTGATTACAAATTATCCGACGGGGCAAGGCTATTCCTTGCCCGGAGCATAGGCGAAGACCGGGCTGGCCGGCAATACCGGCATGGCATTACCCCCGATGAGGAAATCAAGGCGGTATCAACGCCGATCAGTGACCCCGCCCTGGAAGCGGCTACGGCTTGGCTGTTAAAAAAGTAAAAGAAAGCACAACATTTTATACGATATCACCTAGGAAGCCGGTAGTTCGGACACTGCCAGTCTAATCATGAAACAGGCTTCGTCTCGCTTAGGAGCGTTTAATTGAGAAAACTATACAGCTAAATCAATTTGCATGCCTCCTCTACCACGGCTTTAATGAAGACCGATGAGACTGTTTTGGGACGCTGATCGGTCGTAATTAAGTTATGGTCTGCGTGCTTAATTTTCCGTATCAAATGACCCTGATTAACCGTGTTGAACACTTTTTTGAATTCGGCCAGTCGCTTAGAGAGCAGACCTTCCACTTCGCTATCTGAAAACAATAAACCAATTGGGCAACTCAATTTCTGATAATAAACGGTAGGATTCAAGCTTAAGTAGTGCTGCTCCCAACGAGACAGCACCTCATGCATCTGACTATTTACTGCCGATTCGATGTCGGCCTTTGTGATCTTCGCTCGTTGGTCAACAGGTAGTCTGTTCATCTCAAACCGAACGATGTGCTGGGCGGCCACCCTTCTTTTTTCCAGTGGAGTAGAAGCAGGGCGACCTAAGTAAAGTCGCATATTAGTTAGATAGGAACGAATGGCATTGTCGGATGTACCCGCTTTTTGTAATCGATGCTCGGTGGTGAGTAAAATGTCGTCGAAGCCCGGCAAAGCAGGCGCATTTAGAGCAAGGAGACATTTGATTTCTGGAATCCTCGAAGCGGCAATTGCGGCAATCGTCGCTCCTTCACTGTGACCGATAAGCCCTATTCGTCTTGAATCTATCTCTTTATGACCCTTTAAGAATCTATAAGCGGCTTGAGCATCTGAAGCCAATTCGGTAGTAGTAGACTCGTCAATTGGCTTACCTAGTGAGCGCCCTTTAGACCGATTATCATACCGTAACACAGCAAATCCTTTTTTGACCAGTTCGGTCGTCATTGCTTGGAAAGGCTTAAGTCCATCGACCTCCCCATCTCGATTATTAGAGCCACTACCTAAGACAATAAGTACCGCTGGATGAACGCCCGTTCCTGAAGGCATCGTGAGCGTGCCAGCTAATAGCTGATTATCGTTAATAAACCTGACGCTTTGTTGAGTTTGGGCCAAGCAAGGCCCCTCTATACATAGCAGGAAAAGAATTATTCCAAACCGCATGTGTCATCAAGTTCGTGTTTGCTGTGGGAAAATAGAGGAAATTAATCAATCACCCTAAACGCCCCCTTTACACAGCATCTAGTTGAAGATCACCTCGTCTCGTATGGGAGCGTTTTAGGGAACTAATTTAATTTTGGTCCAGCTGCTTCGGCAGTCCGACTGGATGACCCCGTTTTGCACTACAGACCTAGTTGGTCTTCCCCTGCTGACAAAGTTTGACCGACTCCTCCAGTTTTTGCTTGATCTGGCGGACTAGTGACTCATCGGTGGTAGACAAATTCAGTGAGGTGGTGTTGTCTTTATTTTTTTTGTCTTTGCTGTCCTGGTTGAAAGAACCACCGAAGCCCCCTATATTCATGGCCATTTTTACCTTATCCGCCGGTACGTCTAACAGGAGCGTATACTGGCCGTCCTTGTCTTTTTTGTAACTGATCTTGTGAACATCTTTCAACAGCCAACCCATATGCATCCCTACGGACACATCTTTATCTTTGGTATCTAAATTCATATTCATCTCACAGCCCTTGAAGGTAAATTTGGGTGCCTCATTGTCCTTCTTATCTTTAATGAGCTGATCCAATTGTTTTTCCAACCACTGCCCATTCTTAGCCAGTGTTTGTGCCTGAACTGGTTGTAAGGCTGCGAACGTAAGAAGGGTGAAGGCTACCGCTAAAACAGATTTGATTGACGTTTTCATCTTGTAGATTTTAAGGTGGATTAAAACAGGTTTACTGTTTCTCACATATCCCAATGAGTCGAATTCTCACCGCACTATAAATAGTCCTTTTTATTTTGACAAATCGATTGGTTAAAGGTATACTATAGTACTAGGCAAAACAAACTAATGATAAACTTTTAGTCATTAAGTACAAGTATGGGCTTGTGCGTATGCTAGGGATATAGTTGGACAGATGTTAAAAATCCGCGTCTCATGTAGGAGCGATTTATGAGTACAGGTAATTGCAAAAATTGACAACCGCTAAGGGGTCTTACTTAACTGGACAATCTGGTTGGCCGCGTTCCGGTTCGTTGCATCCAGTTCCAAAGAGCGCTTATAGTTATGAATGGCGTTAGCCTTATCTCCCATCGTCGCATACGCTTCGCCTAAGCTGTCATAGGCGTTCGCGCTTTGCGGATACAACGACACGATCAGGTTAAAGATCGCCAGAGCCTCTTGCCCTTTTGTTTCGCTCAATAAGTAATAGCCCCAACGATTAAGTTGATCCTCCGTCAAGTGGAACGATGCATTTTTCTGCTGCAACATTTTCGCGATGGGGATTGCTTTGGCAAAGCCCTTCTTGAGTAGTTCGGTCCGTAATGTTTTAAGCGAGGGGGAGAGGCCAAAGCCGTTCGCCTTATGCATTTCAGGGTTATAATAGCCAGCAATCTCGTCAATAAACCATTCGGGATTGGCCCCCTGAAGATTAGTCAGTACGACAATCGACAAGTTATCCTTGGGATAGACAAATAACGCTGACCGCCCCCCCACCCACGGGAGCAACGGCGGGGTGTTCATCTCGGGTGACCGTCGGCCAACCCAGCGCGTACCCATTGGTCAGCTCATTAAAACCACCCACTTGGCCATTGTTCAAGCGAGCCGGTGTCCATAGGGCTTTTAGGCTTTCTTTCTGTTTAAGCAGCTTACCGGACTGTAAAGCAATTAGCCAATGAGCCATGTCCTGAGCTGTGGACAGAATACCCGTGGCCGTTCGGAAGAAGGGGGGAAACTCCGCGAAGCCAACACCAAGCGGGTTTTTCGCATCACGAGCCAGCCATTTACCGTTCACATTTCTTAGTTTAGTATATACCCCCGCACTATTCGGAATGACATCGCCCGAGTCACCAAATCGAGTTAAGTTCATCCCAGCCACCTTAAACTGATTGTCGTCAATAAACTGGATGAAGGGTACGCCGCTTACCTGATCAATGATTTTGCCTAAGATAACATAGCCAGTTTGATTGTAGCTAAAGCGATCACCGGACTTGAATTCAAGGGGTAGCGCTTTTACAGCTAGCCAAGCAGCTTGTTCTTGTCCACCTCCAAGTACGTGTTCATCCTGATCAATAATATTAGGTAAGCCGGATGTATTAGTCAGTAATTGCTGTTATCGTTAAGCTTTGCCAAGCCGTTGGTAGGCTATCCATGTATTGCGCAATAGGCGTATCAATTCGTAGTTTTCCTTGTTCAGCTAGCTGCATAATCGCCACGCCAACAAAGGCTTTGGTGATTGAATTGATGGAGAATACACTTTGATTGGTCGTCTTGATGTTATGCTCGATATTGGCCAACCCGTAGGCACTTAAGTGATCAATCTGGCCGTTTCGAAGGATGGCGAGTTGAAGTCCAGGAATATGCCTCTCCCGCATTTGTTGGTGGATAAAAACATCAATGCTGTCTTTTCTAGATTGGGCTAATACTTTAAAGACGACTAAATTTGAGATAACGATAAGTGCAACCCGCCCAATCCGTAGGTAATTGGCTGGCACACGAATAAGAAAAAGGGCCATTAGCGTTCTTTATTTAAGGTACTTATCGATCGTACCATGTACTTGTAGTGATTATGGTTGCATACCGCCTTTTCGTAGCTTGCCCTGTGATTGAAGGTTAAACCGGTTGGTGCGAACTGGTACGCTTGCTGACATGTAAGTGTCAAGCAACTAGTTCACCTTATCGCCGAAGTAGGAACTGGCATTTAGTCTCTACCCCTTTGCCATTAATGGTACCTGGATTCCAGCGTGGCATCGAGCTACCCACCCGGGCTGCTTCTTTTTTCAAGGTTGGATCAGCATCATAGGTTGGGACTAATTCGGCGACTTTACCGGTTTCATCAACGGTGGCTGTCAACCAAGTCTTTCGACCAAGTTTAATCGGCGTTTCCGCTACGTATGCTACGGATAGAAATTGACAGTTATTAAAAAAAACCGTTTCATTAAACGCCCGAATAAAGAAGTATATATAGGATTGCATCACTAGTCTGAGCTAGGTGTGAATCCACTGAGTATCCTTTTTGCAGATGACATACCAAAACTTTTGCAATGGCCCTTTGCCCAAGTGACCTGAGTATTCATCAATTATTTCAGCCCCGACTAGGCCATAAGCTTGAAAGTCCGTGTCTATGGAAGCTTCGTCATAAAAATATAGTTGTACGCCTGGGTTTGTTTCAAAGGTATCTTGGCTAACCAAGGTTCCCTGTCCATATCTGAAATCTAATTTTGAAATGGTGACAAACACCATATAACCACCATAGGAGAGCTGTTGGTAACAATCAGCTAGTAACTTTTCACGTTCCGTTGCATCCAGCAAATGAAGTAGCGCGTAACAATAAATTCCATCATAGCTTTCCTGATCAAAAGGCATAGAGCTGGTAGCACCATGATAGACCTTTATGCTATCTCCCAAATGCTGATGTGCAAGCTCGATGGCTGTCTCAGAAATTTCAATTCCCGTTACCTTAATTTGCTGATCCAAAAAGACCACAGCATTTCTACCATACCCAAATCCAGGAATGAGAATATTCTTTATCCCATTTTTTTGAAAGAGATCTAAAGCCATTTTCGCTGAATCAGCAGGTTCCCATCCCCACATTTCCTGCTTTTTTCTAAAACTTGATTCCCAAAATTCCATGATTGTATTACCATCTTTACTTACACATTGAATATGCAACATTGTTGCACCTCAAAGATGCATGAACTATTTCTGCTTGTTGTACTAGTAAGCTAGATTTTTTGGGTGATGAAATAAAGAAGACGAGGTATTCCGTAGCATCTAGGGTCAGGCACTGCTTATTAGCGTAGACTCACAAAGCGGGTGGTCATGTTTCTATTTCGCAACCACCAACCAGTTGAAAATGGTTGCCAAGCGAGACTTTCCAGCGATAGCCCAAGGGTTTATATAAAAACCTTTTCAAACAGACTTAATTAGGGATTGATCCACCATGTCAAGGGATTTATTTTCATTATATGGATTCAGCAGTAGCGTGGAACGCCCAAATTATACATACTCAAATCTCCATTTGTCTCAGATGGGAGCATTTGCTGAGATTAAATACCAACCGGCAACATAGCTGACCATATAGTTTATACTTTTAGAACACCATAGGGCCAACCATGTTGATGCGATGTCGAGTAGTAAATCCTCTAGCCTCTACCCGTTAGATGACTTACGCATCCATAGATAATACGTGAGAAAGCCAATCGCCAGGCACACGGCTTCAATGCCATAAGGCAACGATGAGTTATAGGCCTCATAAGGCACAAACTCCAGAATTACCAGACCCAAACCACCAGAGAACAGTAGCAGCCCCCATTTTAGCGGCTCGGAGCTCAAACCAATTGGCTTAAGTAGCATGTCAAGCGATTCCTTATTGATTTGGCCGGAATCAATAAGGCGCTTCTTAAGCAGGTAATTAAACAGGCTATTGATAACAAACCCAATCACTAGAAATAAAATGACAGCGACAATGTGAGGACCACCCATGGGACTATATGTTTGTGTGAGTTTGTGGCAGTAGACGGGGCTTGACTCCAAAAGGTTGCACAATTTGTAAACTTTACTGCAACTTTAGCTCATGGAGGATCGTCTACTGACCATGTTCAACGAAAGGGAGATTCTCCAGCAAATAAAACAGGGACAACCTAACGCTTTCTCCGCTTTGGTAAAGCAATATGAAAGACTAGTCTTTCACGTTGTGCAACGAATTATTCCCAGCCCGGAGGACGTTGAAGACATTAGTCAGGAGGTATTTATCAAAGTCTACAAACGGCTGGATACGTTCGGCTTTGAATCCAAACTAGCCACTTGGATCGCCCGTATTGCCTATTTGACGGCTGTTGATCATTTAAGAAAGGTTCAAGTTAAGCTAATTCCCTCCAGGCAAACCATTGATCAGCTTTACATCACTGGTGAAACACCCGAACAGGTTCTGATCCAAGCGGATGTCACCCAGTATGTTCAGAAGCTGATCAATGGTTTGCCGGAGTCGTATCGGATCGTGTTAACTTTGTATCACCTGGAGGAATTTTCCTACAGTGAGATTGAACACATTACTGGCATGCCTGCTGGTACGGTGAAAAACTATTTGTTCCGGGCCCGGAAAATGTTGAAAGACAAACTTGTCAATTCCCTAAATGATGATTTACGATGAGCCGATTAACCGACGAACAGATCCAGCAGCTGATAGAAACAGGTAAATCTTTACCAGATGCGGGGTCAGCCAGGCAGACTGCTGAGGGCAGGCTTTATCAACACCTTTTTGGGGAGCTTAAAAAAGAGTTACCTATTCAACCGGATGCTAGCTTTTCGGATCGGGTTATAAGCCGGATTGAGGGGCTTAAGCCCGCCCCGAGCATGTCAGTGAGCAAGTCAAGACCCTCTGTTTGGCTATGGATTGTATTGGCGATTTGCCTGATGGGGATCCTTTTCATCGTGCTCCCTACTGATGGAATGATGGCTGATTTGATGAGCATGCTGGCCGTGTTGAAGCCCATTAAATGGGGGCTGTTGTTTGGCTTACTGAGTCTATTACTGATTCAAGTGCTGGACTTCAAATTGATTCGAGAGCCGTCTTTACCTAAACTGATCTGATTGGCCACTGAGATGTGCATGTAAGAACATGAGGGATCTATGTGAACTAGTTTAGAACGGACCCATTACCGGACAGATGAATCCCCTATCGTCTCACTTTGGTGGATTAAATGGGATCCAGCTAAAAACCGTCTGCTTGTTAACAGACTAATTTCCTTTTCGCCCTTTACTTCCCCTAAATACGAATACGACTTTCAGGATTCGCCCTCAACACTGATAGTAGAAAGTAGACGTTACCTATTTTTGTGTACAAACTCTATCAATCAGCGAGATAGCGATAAGCTCGGTGGTCAAATCACAAAAAACATGGCAGAAAGGCGAAATTTTAACACCACCAAAGCTCCACAGATGAGCCCCGTGTTTCCCCAGGCCGTGCTGGCCGACAACTTTATTTTTTTATCTGGAACCCCGGGTTTAGATCCTAGCTCGGGCCAAGTCATTAGTGCTGATTTTGAGGAGCAAACCCGACAATGTTTTCACAATATTAAACTCATTCTGGAAGAAGCGGGAAGCGACTTAAGCAACGTGGTGAAGACGACTATCTTTATGGTAGCCGGTCATGATTTTAGTGTGATCAATAAAGTGTATGCTGAGTTTTTCCCAGCTAATCCTCCGGCCCGTAGCACTCCTCAGGTGATGCCCTTTCCGGCTGGCATTTTAATTTCGATTGAATGTATTGCTCTTCAATAGAGCGTATTACGAGATTAAGGCAAATGTTGTTTATCTGCTTACCCCTCGTCAACCTGGCTGACTAAACCACTATTCATACCGCAAAGCCCGCACTGGATTCGTACGAGCCAGCCGGATGGCATGATAGCTCGTGGTTAGGCTAGCGATCAAAAAGGCGGCTCCACCAGCCAGCATAAATTCTCTAGGACCAATCGAAATATGGTAGGCAAAATCCTGTAGCCAACGCTGCATTGTGAACCAAGCCAGTGGACTCGCCAGGAGAATGGACAAGCCAACTAATACCATAAATTGCCTCGATAGTAGGTAAATTAGGCTATACGACCCAGCACCCATTACTTTACGAACCCCGATTTCCTTCGTCCGCTGAGCGGTGGCAAAAGAGGATAGACCGAACAAACCTAAGCAGGCTACGACAATCGTTAGCAGACTGAAATAAGTAAAGATCGTCACTAAGCGTTGTTCTGGCCGGTATTGCTGAGCAAAGGTGGCATCCAGAAACGTAACCTCAAACGCATGATCCGGCAAGATCCGTTTCCATTGGGTTTCGACTAAGTCGAGTTGATCCCTTAGCGCGCCGGTGGATAAACGTACCAGCACTTTTTCAGGCCCTTGCCAGGCATTGTTTTGCAGGACCATCGGCTCGATGGGCTGTTGGGGGGACTGAAAATGGAAATTCTTGATGACCCCGACCACCCGTCCGCGCCAGGTTTCAGCGCCAACGGGTCCTTGACTGATGCCCTTGCCGATGGCGGCTTCTACGTTCCATCCCATCTTTCTCACCAAGGCTTCATTGACGAGTACCTCATGGACCACTTCACCGTCCTTATCGCTACTCACCAAGGCTTCATTGACGAAATTCCGACCGGCGAGTAGGGGAATACCTAATACAGTCAGGTAGTTTTCATCTACGTCGATGGATCGTTGGGGCAGTGGTAGCATTTTTCCGTCCCTTTCCAGATTGAACGCCGACAGATTCATTTCCTGACCAGGCAGCGAATGGGTGCCGATTAGCACCACACGCTGTACATACGCTAAGCCGGAAAGTGCCTTTTGTAGGGAGACTATCGCGCCAGTATTGGCAACTTCCTGGGGAATAGCCAACACCAACACCTGTCCCCCTTGAAAGCCCAGATTCTTTTGTTGCAGATAGTGCAATTGCTTGTAGACGACCAGTGTACCAATGATAATGGTAATCGAAATGGTAAACTGAAGCACCACCAGCCACTGACTAATTTGTGCTCGGGCAGATTTGCTGCCCGCACCAAGTTTGCCCTTTAGTGCCGTTACGGGGTGAAAAGAAGCCAGGTAGAAAGCGGGATAGCTCCCGGCTAGAATACCCACGATGACAAAAATAGCGCCCAGCAGGCCCCCCATCGGCCAAGTCAGCAGGGAGGAAAACGTGAAGTGCATATCCGTTAGTTGGTTATAAACGGGTAACAATAGCGTTACCAGTACCAGCGAGAGCAGTATGGCTACGCCGGTCAACAGTAAAGACTCGCCCAGAAATTGAATCAGCACCTGGAAGCGAGCGGCCCCAATCGCTTTGCGAACGCCCACTTCCCGGCTTCGCCCAACGGATTGAGCCAGCGACAGATTGATATAATTGATGGAGGCAATCAGCAACAGAAACCCGGCTACCAGCGAGAAGATCAGTAAGTAGGATTGATTGGCTTTGGGTGTATCAAAGAGTTTAGATTCCCCCAAGTGAATGTCCCTCAGATTTTCTAAGACAAAAGTTATATGGCCACCCCGTTTGGCAAAGTCCGCCTGAATGGGCTGAGCGACTTGGGCCAGTTTTTGGGAAAAGTCGCTACCACTAGCGGTCTGTCTAAACAACACGTAGCTACTACACCACGCCTGCTTCTCTAGTTTCCCAAGCTCTTGGGAAATCAGTACCAGGAAGGGCATATCAGTGTTGGAGGGGATGTCGCGCAGCACGCCCGTGACTTGATAGCTATTGCCTCCTGACTGGAGCAATTGACCAACTACCCCTTTGCCTTGGTTCCAGTCGTTCCCAAAAAATCGCTGGGCTACTCCCTCCGTAATGACGATTGATCCGGGGCGAACTAAGGCCGTTTTGGGATCACCGGTCAACAGGGGATAGGTAAAGGCGGTCAAAAGGGATCATAGACGGTGTACACCTGATCCAGACTGAGTACGCGTGGCGCTTTGCGGGTTGGCTGAGCGGCCAGCTTAAAGGAAACCTTGCCGGGATTGGCTTGCAGTCGAATGACCTCTTCGACCTCGGGATAGTCGGTCTTTAGCTGTTGGCCAATAAAGTTAGGCGCCCCCGCCGTATG
The DNA here is from genome assembly GCA_964244155.1 of uncultured Spirosoma sp. Classification (GTDB taxonomy): domain Bacteria; phylum Bacteroidota; class Bacteroidia; order Cytophagales; family Spirosomataceae; genus Spirosoma. The sequence continues at coordinate 5,403 of CAXTJJ010000011.1, read as the reverse complement.
ATTTTCTTTTCCATCGACGGTCAATTGGGTGGTTAACTGAAAGATGCGTTCGGCCTTGAGGTGGTAATTATCATAACTCAGCTCATGCTGCACATACAGCATAATCAGCACACAACTGGTTACACTGACGATTAATCCGAGCAGATTAATAAATGAAGCCAGTTTCTGGTGTTTTACACTGCGCCAAGCACTTTTGACATAATTATTCAGCATGCCATCGGTGAAGCGATTGCGTTTAGCGGCTGGCCCAACGAAGCGGTTGCCATTCGGAGAAGGAATCATGATATAGATCGGTCATGGTTTTAGGACTATGCGTATAGATGTTATTTTGCTACAAAATCCATAACCCGTATTTTCTTCCAGACTTGGCAAGCTGACGTTGAACTGCTCAATCGCTCGGGCGGTCGCCTAAACTATTGTCTCTTTTAATGCCCCATTTTTGAGGCATTTCATGATACCTCGTCGTCTCTGAAGGATGCTTACTCAAGAATGATTACTCGTCTCACTGAGGAGCGTTTTCCTGAGACGAATCACATTTATGTATAATTCTGCAAAGAGACACCGCTTTCTTCTTTTCAACGGGTCGACGCTCAGATCCGCAGCCAAAACTATCAGGCCATCAAAACGTATCTCGACAACAATGAGGCGGCTCAACAGGGGATTATGAGAGTTAAGACAGAGTTCTGAGCCATGTTAATACCACAGAACGAAGCATTCGCCACGCACCACGATTCAAACGACATGTTACGTGCGTAGCGGTCGCAGCAAGAAATATGCCCTACATTAGGAAGATCGAATAGTGGACGCTAAAAACAGACTGGCTCACTTTGTGAAGCGAGCCAGTCTGTTTTTAGGTGTGCTTAAAGAGGAAGATTTAGGAGATTTTGTAAAACTACAAATATCAACTGGTTGATCCTTATTTATTTACCGATACAGACAAATATCTTGGTGGTAGACCTGTTTCAGGGTTCGAATCGCGATCCGCACACGCGTCTTGACGGTTCCTAAGGGCAACTTCAGTTTTTTAGCAATTTCTACTTGGGTCCAGCCTTTGCCGTAGAGCAATTCCATGATTTGACGCTGTTTAGGCGGCAGAAGGGCGAAAAAAGACCCATTGACTAGCCCATCGTTGAACACTGGATAAGCCCATTCGCTGCTTCGTTCGTAGATATAGTTTACGGCCTTCTTATGCACTTTTCGACTCCGAAGCTCGTCCAGTGCCACGTTGCGGGTGATCGTTAGAAGCCATGTGTAAAGTCGTCCTTGCGCCGGATCATACTGGTCAATGTGTGTCCAAGCCTTTATAAAGGCGTCTTGAAGCAGGTCTTCTGCCCTTTTGTAATCACCAACCAACCTGACCAACACACCGAAGAGCGCCGAAGAATAATTACTGTATAAAACGGTAAAGGCGGAAGCTTGTCTATTCTGGAGCGTGTATATTAAGTACGCTTCGGTCTGCGGAGTCGCGGTCATTCCAGATTATCGAAACAGTTAATTAATAACGGCATATGGTAACTTAACTGATCCACTGATGAAAAGTTCGATGCTTTATTGAAGGCTTTCTGCCTTACCGGATAAATTTACTGGATGGCAGCTTTGCGGATCAGGCTCACGGGTGCGGGTCGTAGTGGCTCAAAGCTACGCGCTACCTTGGGCAAGCCTCGTGGAAGGGTACTTCGTAGGCTTTGAGGCTGTGCGACAATTCGCGCTCCCGTCCAGGTGGAGGCAATGACCATGCCCGCAGCGACCAGGATAATATCTTTGACGATGTACTGGGCCGCTAAGGTCGGGGCATGAAGGGGGCCAGGAAACAGTTCGCCGGGCACGATAAGCAAGGGTGACATAGCTCCGATCATCTGAGCGGCCATCAGCCATACACCCACCCGCAGAAATCGACCCGTCAGAAAACAGATGCCAATGAGGCATTCCAATCCGGCGACAAAATTCATGGCACTTTGGCCCGATAAGACGCCCAATGTGAGGATGTGCGTGGTTCGGGTGGCCAGGTCTTCAATGGGGCTGATACCAGGAAAGAACTTCAGAACACCAAACCCTACGAAAACCAGGCCCATGCCAATGCGTAAGAGGGCAATGCTATTGGCCACTAACCAGCGATTCATCGCGGTGTCGAGTTGGTCGAAGCGGTCAAACAAGCCGATGAGTGTTTTCATAACCTAGAGTAGTTGCGTCCTCATACATACGCCAAAAGGGGAATAAACAGATTCAGCGTCAAGAGAATGAGTGTCGAAGGTGCTTTTTGTCATTAACCTTTCGCGCGTAGGGGACAACATTCGTACGATCGGATGGCCGAAGCCAATGATCCACTAAGCCAATTCTAAGCAATAAACTAACTCAAGTAGCTAGGATAGATCGTATGCTACGAACTGGAGTTGCCATTTGTTAAAATTAAACGCTCTAGTTGAGGAGCGGATGCATGAACACGTCTGCGTCTCACAGCGGAGCGATATGTGAGATGACTGGGTAAGTGTCAATCTATTTGGCTCAGGTGCAAATGCCAGCCAAAGAGAACTAGGCTTAAGCGTCAATTCGTAAACATGAACTGCCTTAGACAACCCTTCAGTTGGCAACAGGTCTACTCATCCACTACTCGGAGCGCAAACTTTTGACCGGGTTCACTAAAGCGGCTTTAATGGCTTGGTGGCTAACGGTTAGCAGGGCGATGACCAAGGCCAGGAATCCCGCAATGACAAATACCCACCATTCCACATCAACATGATAAGCAAATTCCTGTAGCCATTGATTAGTGGCCCACCACGCCAGCGGAAAGGCGATGCCGTTGGCGATCAGCACTAAGCGCAGAAAATCTTTGGACAATAAAGCCGTTAGATTCAGAACGCTAGCTCCCAACACTTTACGTACGCCAATCTCTTTGATGCGTTGTTCAGCAGCATAGGTGGCTAACCCAAAAAGCCCCAGGCAGGCAATCAAAATCGTAGCCAGGGCTACTCCGATCAGCAGGGTTTCCCGGCGTTGATCCTCAGCGTAGAATCGGGCCAGTTGCTCATCCAGAAAGTGGTATTCCAGCAGATGCGTCGGGTCGATTTTGGCTAAAACCTCATTCATCTTAGCCAGTGTTGCCGGAATAGCCTTGCCTTCAATGCGAGCGGTGAAGTAATCAATGCTGTGCACTGGATTCTGCTGATAAGCCAGGATCAACGGGGCAATTTTTTGGCGCAGGGATTGAAAATGAAAATCCTTTACGATGCCGATGACTCTGGCTTTAAACGGCTGGTTAGCCTCATTGAGTGGCATGTAGCTTCCGCCCATTGCTTGGGCTGGTATGTCAACGACTTGCGACGAGGCTTGGGTAATGCCGAGTTGCTTAGCCGCGGTTTCGTTGAGCAGCACTGAGGTAGAATCGCTCATGCCGACAAAATTTCGACCATTCAACAGTTGTACTTCAAAGGTCTTGGCAAAGTTTTCGTCGGCTCCGATCAGATAAGCAACGCGGTGTTCACTGGTGTTACCCTGAGGCCTAATTTTGACGGTTGGCATGGTCTTCCACTCGCCCGGTACTCTCGAGGTTACGGTCACCTGTTTAACCGTCGAGATTTTGCTGAACTCTGTTTTGATCGTTTCAGCCTCCCTACGGACTTTCCCGCTGTTTATATCCACGACAACGAGCAGTTCTTTATTGAAGCCCAGCGGTTTCGTGTTGGCGTAGCGGACCTGCTGAAAAAGCACAATGGTCGCCACCATCATCACGACTGAAATTGTAAACTGAAAAACGACCAGTGCTTTGCGCAACGAAAAATCACTTTTGTTTTGGCGCTTTAGATTCTTCAGCAGCAGAAGGGGGCTGAACCTGGACAACAAAAAGGCTGGATAACTGCCGGCTAGTAAACCGGTAGTAACCAGGGCCAGCAGGCTAAATAGCCAGATCCGATAGTCGCTGTGAATACCCAAAACGAGTGCTTTGTTGGTAAATTCATTGAAGGCTGGAAGCAGTAGGTTGACCAATAGTACCGCCAAGCAAAAAGAAAGGGTGGTAACAACCAGCGATTCGGTCAGAAATTGATAAATGAGATGATGCTGAAACGCACCACTGGCTTTGCGAACGCCAATTTCTTTCGACCGATTAGAAGCTCGAGCCGTAGCCAGATTCATGTAGTTGATGCAAGCAATGAGCAGGACGAACAGCGCGATCATCGCAAAGATTTTGAGATAGAGTAGGCCCCCCTGACTCATGGCCTCCACATTGGCGTTGCGGGCACCATCCACGATGTTTTCAGAATGCAGGTGCATGTCGGCCAGGGGCTAGAGGGTGTACTTCATGGATGTACCGGGCTCCAATCGGGCATTGGCATGGAGTAAATCGGTGATCTTACTGGCTGCAACTTCCGGGTTAGCGTCTTGTTTCAATAAAAAAAACGTCAGGAAATTTTGGGCATCCCAGTCCGCTATCCAGTCCGCGAAGTCGTTGGAGTGGCTAATGGTGGCTTCTGAAACAATGGACTTAAAATCGAAACTTGAATTGGGCGGGTGATTTTTTAGAACCGCTGTAATCTTCAGGGGTTTACCCGCCCCAAATTCAAACTCGACGGTTTTACCGATCACCTGGGTTGTATTGAACAACCGTTGGGCTAACTCTTCAACGATAATGATGGAGTTGGGCTCGTTCAATCCCGACTTAGCGTCCCCATCAACGACGTTAAAATCAAACATTTTCAGTAGCCCTGAGGAGCCAAAGACGACTGTCTCCTGAAACGTATTTTTGTTTTCTGGATTTGACAGATTGGCCCTTCCAATTCGGATGATCCGGGCTGAATTTTCGATTTCCCCGATCTGTTTCTTGGCTTCTTCGGCCACTTTGTAGCTCGATGCCGCAATAGATAGCTCTTCAGTCGGCGTTTTTTTATGTTGAATGGCCCGGTAGATCCGGTTGGTTTTCGTGTGTTGCTGGTCGAAGGTTAGTTCATCAAACAGATAGAGCCCAATCAGCAGAAAACAAGTAATACCGAAGGTCAGGCCCGCCACGTTGAGGGTGGTGTAGAGTTTATTTCGGCTCAAGGTCCGAAAAGCGATTTTAAGATAATTGAGGAGCATGCTTAGTTGGTTAGTTACCCATTTTATACGGCGCAACTATTATACCACAGTAGGGAAAGTGGCTTGCTACGCTCTAATAGCTATACAACAGATCGTTGCTGTACGATTTCGGACAGTTTCGCCCGGGCGTGTCCGCTTCTGTAAATGAGTCAACCAAAAGGAGTGAAGCTGCCCTATTTGGCCGAGATTGTTATTCAACAGTTGTACAATCTACAACCAAACACTCGTTTAAAAGGCGTCTCTTTAATCGCCCGGATTAATGAGCAGATACTTTAATACTACGTTGTTTAAGACGGAAGTCTATTCATGAACGTTTCTTCGTCTCAAGCAGGAGCG
>CAXTJJ010000010.1:0-28019 GCA_964244155.1 uncultured Spirosoma sp. | reverse complement strand
GAAATTGTACGGCCCCAGTGAGCAGGTGACCCACAACTCCGGATTGGCCCAGTGACGGCGTTTGGTACCATCGACGTTGACCGCAATCCAGTCGGGGTGGGCGTCGTACACATTCTGACGGGCGGCATGGGGATCGGTCCGAAGCATAATCTTCATGCCCTGTTTTTTGCAGCCTTCCACCAGATAGCCCAGCGTATCGGAGTTGCCCAGGTAATCGCTTCGGTGGTGGAGGGGGATGTTGGTTGGGTAAAAAGCCACCACGCCCCCGGCACTGAGCAGTGCGCCATCGGCATGAATTCGTTTGAAGTAACTCAGCCAGAAATCGGGATCGTAATGACCGGGGTCGCGCTCCACAAATGCCAGTTGCGCCCAGCGCATCGGCCCGTCGAGCCAGCGCGTTTCCATCGGCGACAAGGCATTAGCAACCAATGGCTGACTCGCCAGCGCATAGGCTCCGCCGATCAGGCCGGTGGTCTTAATAAACTCTCTTCGTTCCATGAGGTAAGGGCAGGGATGAACACCACAGGTTCTCGAAAAAACAGAGTTTAGTTTGGTCGTATTCTACTCTGATCCTGTAGCATGGAATGGTATTCCGTGCTACAGGATCAGATAGGGTACATTATTAGCCTAGCGGCTGCACGGAATACCATTCCATGCTACAAAAAAACGCCATCGCCAACCCAGACGTAAACGCCCCTTCTACATTCCCCTCACCAAATCCATCGCCACCAAACAATAGTGGGAGCGGGGATTCGGCGGTCAGGAACGGGGCCGGGTGTCGCTGGTCGGCCAGACTGTAACGCCAGCGGTGTACCTGAATAGTGCTGATGCTGTCGGCCGGAAGCCAGGCTCGTAACTGATCGGTCAATTGCTGGCCAATGATGTTCAGGTCATCGTCGAAATGCGTTCGGCTGAAATTGGCGCTGGCGTGTATGGTTAGGGAGGGTTGAGCGGGCGAAATGCCTTTGTGGGCGTTGTCAGCTACCCAGGCAATGTCGCCGGTCTCGTAGCGAATGGCACCGGAAGCAGGCAACTGAACGAGTCGGTTCAGCGCCACCATCACCGCAATAGAGGGTTGATACTGGATGGCCGCGAGTGCCGATTGATCAGCGACTGATAGCGGAAATCCACTCTTCTCAATCAGGGCCAGCGCCTGCGGAGCCGGGATGGTGATCAGTAAGGCATCAGCCCGGTATTGCCCACCCGATTCAGTCTTCACGAGCCATTGGTTACCCTCCAGGCTGAAGAAACTGACCGTTTCGGACGTCAGCACAGTCAGGTCTTTACTGAGTGCTTTGGCGACGGCGTTCATGCCTTCAATACCCACGTAGTGTGGCTGCCGAGGGGAGGTGTCGGCCGGGCTGGGATATGTCGGGTTCCATTCGGTAATAACCTGATCGGCCAGCAACCCCTGAACAACTTGTTGAAATTCGGGGGTTGTGGCCGAGAAATACTGGGCACCATGATCGGCGCGGGCCTGTTCGATGCGCCGAGTCGCCATGCGTCCGCCAACACCCCGCCCTTTATCGAGCACCACCACATCCCAACCCTGTAAGCGTAATTCGCGGGCCGCGGTCAGACCGGCCATACCCGCACCAATAATAAGAGAAGACGGCATTTAAGTTGACAATGGATGGTTGGGGGTGCAAGGTAGGGGTTTTGTAAATGTATCAGACAGCATCCCTGCTGTCTGGCCGTCAGGCAAAATGGCCTCCCTAATGGCCTCCCTAATGGCCTAGAGCCGTAAATTGCACTAATTGCATGGACGTGGAGGTATCTACCCCACCCCAACCCCTCCCCTGAAAAACAGGGGAGGGGCTAATGCCGGACATTAGGGATGTACTCTCCTTTGGTGAAGTCCGTTTATCTACTCACAAACTCCTCGCTTTCAGCTGCGCTACGGCGTAGCTGGCGGCCCGGGCGGTGAGGGCCATGTAGGTCAGCGATGGGTTGACGTTCGACGCCGACGCCATGGCCGAGCCATCCGTGACAAATACGTTTTTGCAGGTGTGTACCTGGTTGTACTTGTTGAGCACCGACGTTTTCGGGTCGCGTCCCATGCGGGCGGTGCCCATTTCGTGGATACCCAGGCCCATGTGGGCCGCCGGGTTATCGTACGGAACCACGTTTTTGAAACCGGCGGCTTCCAGCATTTCGGCCCCGTCGTTCATGATGTCTTTGCGCATGGCGCGGTCGTTGGCACTGAAATCGGCGTCGAAAACGACCTGCGGCAGGCCCCATTTGTCGGTTTTGTCGGGGCTGAGGTAGAACCGGTTGTTCGGGTCGGGCAGCACTTCGCCAAAGCCGGTCAGGCTCATTTTCCACGGGCCGGGCTGCGTCATTCGCTTCTTGAAATCGGCCCCGAAACCTGGTTCGGTACCCCCCCTCGACCAGTCGGCGCGGGAAGCTCCGCCCTGATAGCCAAAACCCCGCAGGTAATCGCGTTTGTCGGTACCCCAGTTCCGGAAGCGCGGGATGTACAGACTGCCCGGACGAGCCCCGAAATAGTGATTGGCCTCAAAACCGGGAATATCGGCTCTGGCACCAACGGCCAGGTGGTGGTCCATCATGTTACGGCCCAACTGATCGCTGTCGTTGCCGAGTCCATTCGGGAAACGGGCCGATTTTGAGTTCATCAGAATCGACGTAGAGCCAATCGTTCCCGCGTTCAGGAACAGCACTTTCGCGAAGAAATCCCGCACCTCCATCGTGTTCTGGTCAATGACCCGCACGCCTTTGGCTTTCTGTCCGTGATCGTCCAGAATAATCTGCTGCACGATGGCATTGTGAATGATCGTCAGCCGGTTGGTGCTTCGGGCGGCTGGCAACGTGGCTGCCAGCGAGCTGAAATAAGCTCCGAATGGACAACCCCGCGTACACCGGTTCCGAAACTGGCAACTCGCCCGACCCACCGCCGTATGCCAGGGCTGCGGCTTGGTCAGGTGCGCCACCCGCCCCATGGTGATGGGCCGATTTAACTTCTGCGCGACGGATTTTTTAAAATGCACTTCCGGGGCGGTCATCGCCATAGGCGGCTGAAAGATGCTGTCCGGCAAAACGGCCAAGCCCTCGGCCTGCCCGCTGACACCCACGAATTTCTCAACGTAGTTGTACCAGGGCACCAGGTCTTCGTAGCGAATGGGCCAGTCGATGCCGAGTCCCTCTTTGGCATTCGCCAGGAAATCTTCCCGGTTCCAGCGGTAGGTGTGTTTTCCCCAGATCAGCGATTTACCGCCTGTGTGGTAGCCCCGAATCCAGTTAAACGGACGTTTCTGGATGTACGGATGCTCTTTGTCGTTGGTGAAATTGAACTGGCTGCCCTCTTTTGCCGAGAAGAACATGCTGGCATAGTGCTCTTCGGCGGCTACCGTTGTGATCTTGCCCCGGTGCTCGAACTCCCAGGGGTCCTGCATGGCGGTCTTATAATCCTCGACGTGCTTGATTTCGTAGCCGCGCTCCAGCACAAGCACATTCAGCCCTTTTTCGGTCAGTTCTTTAGCGGCCCAGCCACCCGTCATGCCGGAACCCACCACGATGGCGTCGAAGGTTTGGGCTTTTTGTGCGTTTATATTCAGGTTCATAAAATGAATGATCGACCAGGTGAGTGATGGTAAGTACCTGTGCAGTAGTAATTGGGTAAATAGTTAAGTGGTTAAAATATTGACAGTCAGATATTTGTGTGTTGAAAGCTAATCAACTAATTACACGTTTACTAATCAACTACCACTTAAACCTGGTTGCCGTACATGAAGTCTTTCTGACCCGGCTTGATCTGGATAGCCTCGAATTTCCCCGGAATGGGCTGGTAATCGAACGATGATTTGATGCCCGCTTCCGATGTGAAATACCCCCAGACCGTCAGCTCTTTGACCAATTGCCAAAACGACGCCGAACCTGCTTTGGCGTTGGCCAGTGCCTGGGCTTCGACCTGTTCCAGAAGCGTTGTTTGCTGATCGGCCGAAGCGGTCAGGAAACCCTGAGCCGACAGGTCGTTGAGACCTGCCAGAAACGTATCCTGAACCGGTTTGGTGTAGCCATCGCGCAGCATCACCTCAATAAAATCAGGAACGCCGGCATCAATGGCACCGGGCGTGTCTGTCTTGGGAATAATGAGTTCGGCCACACGCGCCATAACTTCCCGCTGTTCTTCATTAAGTATGGACGCGCTGTTTGCGCGACTTTCCGGGGGTGTCTGGTTCCAGCGGTCAAAGGCCAGTAATGTCGGGGCCGAGAGGGTTCCGCCAAGCATCAGGCTGACCCGTGATAATGCTTCCCGTCTGTTCATCCGTTGTGTATAGCTAAGTACGTTTAGTAAAAGGCGTTTGAGAGAAATTAATACCGCGTTTGTGGTTTGATTTTATTGTTGGTCTCACAAACCTATAAGGTTTTCAGAAACCTTATAGGTTTAAATAAGGCGCGTTGAGAATCCATCGAAGCAACAGGGCATTCAATCGGATATTTTAACTACCCTAAAATAAATTCACTGGGTAACTTTTTGCTAGTTAGCGACTTTGATGTTTAGAATAGAATTCGTCTAAAAAGATATATAGTAAATCGGATTGCCTGACTGTATATTTCTGCATTGTTTGATGATATTTATCTGCGTCAAGTATACTTTTTAACTTAATAGTCATACTTTCGCAAATTCCAAAACCGTTATGTCTCTCCAACTCCCGTTCATAGAATCCGAAATTACTGACCAATACCTGGCTGAAGACAATCAGCGCCCATGGATCGTTGGTTTTAGTGGTGGCAAAGACTCTACAATGCTGCTACAGGTGGTCTGGCGGACTATTCAGAAAATACCGGCCGAAATGCGTCAACGTCATATCTATGTTGTTTGTAATAATACCCTGGTCGAAAATCCGCGCATCATCGAGTATAACGACCGGATTTTGAAGCGAATCGCAGAAGCAGCTTTAGTTCAAAAAATGCCCGTTACAGTGCATCAGACCACACCCCGGCTCGAAGATACATTTTGGGTAAATCTAATCGGTAAGGGTTATCCAGCCCCTAATAGCATATTCCGGTGGTGTACTGAACGGCTCAAAATTAATCCTACGACGAAGTTCATACTGGACCGTATCAATGACGAGGGCGAAGCTATAATTCTGCTTGGTACGCGTTCCGACGAAAGTTCAACCCGCGCTCGGTCGATGAAAAAGCATGAAATCAAAGGAGAACGGTTGCGTAAGCACGTGTTGCCTAATGCTTTCGTATTCGCTCCCATTAAAGACGTAATAACGACCGACCTCTGGACCTACCTACAACAGGTGCCTTCTCCTTGGGGGGCCAATAACAAAGAGCTGGTTACGCTCTACCGAAATGCCAACTCCGGCGACTGCCCGCTGGTTATCGACACGACTACGCCCTCATGCGGCCAAAGTCGGTTTGGGTGCTGGGTCTGCACAGTCGTAAACCGTGATAAGAGTATGGAAGCCCTCATCGAAAACGGCGACGACTGGATGATGCCACTCATGGAACTGCGTGATTTGCTGGCTGTCTCCCGCGACAGCGACCAATACCGCGAAACCCGCCGACGCAACGGCGAGATAAAAGAAGGGGCGCTCGGGCCGTACCGCCCGAAGTTCAGGGCCGAAGTACTGGAAAAACTTTTAACTGCCCAGAAGGAAATTCAACTCGAAGATCCTTCCCTCAATTTGATAAACTACCAGGAATTGGTAGCTATTCAAGTATTATGGTATCGCGACAATATGTTTACTCATAGCGTAGCCGATATTTATCACCGTGTGATGGGCAACCGAATCGAGATTGCCACCGACGACCGGGTAGTGCGCGAAAAAGCCTTACTAAAAGATATTTGCCAGGATACACCCGACGATTTCGGTTTGTTGAACGACTTGCTTACCCTCCAGAAATCCCGGACCATTTTAATGAACAACCGTGGACTGCAAACCGACTTGGAAGACAAGTTGCTTCAGCACATTCAGCTTTTAAACGCCTGATCTTTATGTATATCAGTCAAGTTACATTAGAAGATTTTCGGGTTTATAAAGGCATTAACACCATTCGATTCGAGCAACGGGACGGCCGGAACGTCACCATTATTGCAGGAAACAATGGCTATGGCAAAACCTCCTTTCTGACCTCGCTGGTCTGGTGCTTCTATGGCCGAGCTATGCAGGACGTTGAGCGCAAATACAAGGAAGACATTCATGAAGTGGGTGGCTACAAAAAATACGCTCCTGCTAACCTCAAGCGGCTGGCCCGCGCTGAAGGGCAAACCGCCTACTCGGTGACCGTTACGCTGGCCGACATTCATATTCCTGCCCTGCCCTGCCGCGAACTTAGCATCCGACGTACCTTCGACGCGCAACGCGACAGTGAAACCGTTACCATACTGATTGATGGAGTCATCAATGAACTAACCAAAGAAGTAGGCGACGATATTTTTGTCAATGACTTTCTGTTGCCCAAAGAAATTGCCAAGTTCTTTTTCTTTGACGCGGAGAAAATTGTGGCACTGGCTGAAATGAAATCCGTTCAGGATAAACGCAATCTGAGTCTGGCTTATTCGGAAGTGCTGGGTATCAAAAAGTACGAAGACCTGAAAGCCAATCTGGAGGATTTGCGCATTCGGTTTCGGCGTAACTCGGCCACATTGGCCGACCGTCGGCGGCTGGATGGACTGCGTAAGGACGTAGCGACCACCCGTGACCTGATTGACCTGCATGAGAAAACTATTGCTAATCTGCTGGACGAAAAACGAGGTAAGCAACTTTTTTCGGAGCAGTTGCAGGAGAAACTTATTCGTCAGGGTAATTCCATGAGTGTGCAGGAATTAGTGAGTCTCAAAAAAGTGCAGGAACGTTTGAGCGAAGAGGCCGAACAACATCGTGCCAAACTCCGGGATATGATGGAACTAGCCCCTTTTGCCATTGCTGGTAAAGCCATGCTGGGGGTAAAAAATCAACTTGAACATGAGAAACAATTAGCTAAACAACGACTTGACCCGGCCACGGCTCAAACTATTGCCGACCGTATTAACCATGAACTGCTTACCCTAATCTTACCCGACTCATCGATTAGCCGTATTCGGGAGATTGTCCTTAAAAACCTGGTAGCAGGTGTGTCTGTCGGAGACGATGAGCAAAAGGTGCTGCTGGATATGACCGAAGCTGAGCAAAACGAGTTTGATGCTATTTTTAATAATCTGCGGTTTTCCTTTCGGCAAACGTTCCGGCAGTTGAACAAAGACTATAAAAATAACCGGACGTTTTTTAATAAAGTGACCCGGCAAATCAGCGAAGCCGAATCGAAGGAAAATGATTTGCTGATTCGGGAAATCCGCAAAGAAAAAACGCTGATTGATAAACGAATCAATGACATCGACGCCGAAGTAATGCGCCTGACGCTGGATATTGGCGGATTACAACGCGACTTTGCCGTGAAATCGAAGCAGGAAGCTGAGACGGCTAAACTCGTCAGGCTGGAGGAGGCAGATCGACTGAAAGATGAAACGGCTGCCCGCCTGATTGACAACTTAAACCGATTTTTGCAACAACTGAAGCAGCAGAAAAAGACATCGCTCGAAACAGGTATCAAAACCGAACTCAATAAGCTGATGCATAAAGATGGGTTTGTGGGTCGCGTAATGGTGACGGTGGAAAACGAACTGATCGATATTTTTCTCTACGATGCCCAGGATGATATTATTCCGAAGGAAAGCCTCTCCAAAGGCGAACAACAACTTTACGCTACAGCCCTGCTGAAAGCTTTAGTTGATGAATCGAATATTCAATTCCCAATATTTATCGACAGTCCGCTGCAAAAGTTCGACTCCGACCATACCCGTAACATCATCTCTGAGTTTTACCCGTTCATTTCGGAGCAGGTCGTGCTATTTCCCTTGCTGAAAAAGGAACTGACCGAAGAGGAATACAACTCCTTCCGCGAAACCGTTGGACAAGCTTATTTAATTGAACATAGCAGATTAACTGGCTCAACATTCCGGCAGGTACCAGTTGATTGGCTATTTCGTCACGCCTAATTTTATTGATATTCATAAAAGCATATATAACGTATAGGGGATACCGTTTGTGAATAATCAGCTTCTTTCTTACTACGTAGAATTATTTCAAAACCTGAACGTCAATGGGGCAAATACAGCTCGAAATGGATTTGCAGCACCTCATCAACCTATCCTTTTGCTGAGTTTGATACAAGGGTTTGAGCGCGGCTTAATAAGTGACGAAAGGGTATACCTAACCCCCGAACTGGTTGGACTTTTTACGGCTAATTGGTCGGTATTAGTGAGTGAGGGCAATTATCACCCAACGATTGTTTTGCCATTCTATCACATTAGCAGTGTTATCAGGAAGAAAAAAGTTCGTTGGTGGAGCTTGGTAGCTCGCCCAGGTTATGAGATTCTGTTAGAAACTGGACAGCCAATAAGGTCCTTTCGGGCTTTAAATGATGCCATTGACCACGCTAGAATAGACATAGAACTAGCTGTTGTTCTGTCTGTTGAAGCGAACAGAGCGGTTTTGCGAAAAGCCGTTTTAGAAAAATATTTCCCTGAAAAAAATAATATTGACTTACGTACTGTGGGGGATAGATTCGATGAAATAAGTAAGCAAATTGTTAATGAAGACTCCGCCACGTATCAGGCCAATATGCGTCGGCTAAAAGAATTGAGCGCAGGTGATGAAAAATTGCGAGAAGTGTTTCAGCAGGAAATATTCGTCAGAGGTGGAGTTTTCAAACGTGATATACCAAAATATTACAAGTATACCTGTTGTATTTCAGGCCTAAAGGTGAGTGCTACGTTTAGTGTTTCGATGATTGATGCCTGTCATATCAAACCGTTTAGTGCGAGTAACGACGATACAATTACGAACGGTATAGCACTTTGCCCAAACCTGCATCGAGCGTTTGATCGGGGGCTAATCGCAATAGACGGCGACTTTAAAGTGATCGTAAGCGACCGGTTTAGTGAAGAAGATCCAGCGTTAACTTATTCTATAAAACAGTTTGCTGGAAAGACAATTCTACGGCCTGACGACCTGCGCCAGCATCCGCTACCCGATAATTTTGCTTGGCACAAAAAGAACATTTTCAAAAATTAATCGAAAAGATTGAGTTGACCGTCCGATTTGGAAACGTATCTATAGGTTATTTCCTCTTCTCGAACCACTTGCAAGCCACCAAGCTTATCAATCTTCCGCATGATGGTTCGCATCGTATGGGGTAAATCTTTAGTGATGTGTTCTGTTGTAAAGCGTAAAACGTCCCAGTCTGCTACAGCCGCAATTTCATTATTACGGGTTTTGTCATAAAACACCTGCTGTGGCTGCATATGGTATGTATCCCCATCACACTCGACATCAATCACCCCTTTTTTGCAAAAAAAGGCAAAATCACATATCCAATTCTTCTCGTTAGTGTGTAATAAAAACTGGCGTTCGGCAGTTGGTTTGTGTTTCTTTAACTCAAGCCAGAGACGTTCTTCTAATGGGCTGTCATTGAATATATCGTTTACCTCATCTGCACTTCTTAACTTCTGCAAATTGGTAACGATGAAAAGTAAAGCACGTCCACGATGGCTAATTATAGGCTGAGGTAGTTCGTTAAGTTGTCCGAACGAGATTTTATAATATTTGTCCTTAGCTCTTGGGTGGTGGGGTTGGCTCGGCAAAAGGTCAAGCCGACTAACTATTTGTATGTCAGTGACTGGCGCATAATGTCGAATTGAATATTTAAAGTCTTTGAAAATTTTCTTGAAGTAAAAGGATATGTACTTTATCGTGCCATTTTTTAAAATGATTGGCGTTTGTTTATAGTTAACGCGGGCTCGATACCAGCCTTGCTGCTGTGCGATTAAGTAATCATTTTGCTCTTGGAATGCAGCTACTAATGTATCGTTTGGTAAGTCTGCCATCGCTTCAAGTGTTACGGTCTAAGTTTAAGTGCAAGATACTGGCTGAAAAAATCAATACAAAAACCTACCTCACGGCATTCTCCGCCGAATCGGACTATCAGCTACGCCCGAACGGATTTATGACGACATAGGGTCGGCAGAACTCTATGCGTTCTTCAACGCGCAGCCGCCCTGCTACACCTTCAGCTACTCCATGAAGCGGGCCATTGACCAGGGTATTCTGTGCCGCTATGATTACATGCCTCTATTAGTAGCCCTCGAACCCGACGAAGCAGATGCCTACTGCGCTCTGACGGCCCAACTGATGAACCACTTTGATGCCCGCACGAAGCAGTTCAAGCCCTCGGCCAACTGGTTGCTAATGCAGCGCAAACAAGTGATTCATAAAGCTCGCAACAAAAAACTGGCCCTGCGAAGAATCCTGAACGAACTAAAAGCAGAACAGCAACGGCTGGCCTATACCTTTATCTACGTACCTGAGGGTTACGAACCCGATTATACCACTGCTGATGACCATACCCTTGACCCGGACGACCGCCGGATCATCGATGACTATTCGCAGACTCTAAACGCAGAAGGCTATAAGACTTACCAATTTCTGGGCGAAACAGCCGATGGGCAGCGCGTACTTCGGCAGTTTGCTGAAGGTAAACTGGATATTCTGCTGGCTATGAAATGTCTGGACGAGGGTGTTGACGTACCCCGTACCGAAACGGCTATTTTCTGTGCCAGCACCGGTAATCCCCGGCAGTTCGTGCAACGTCGGGGTCGGATTCTGCGTCGGCATCCGCAGAAGCAGAAAGCCCGGATATATGACATGGTAGTCATGCCACCTCTGGAGAACCTGACCGCCCAAACGGGCGTTGAAGCGCAGGAAGTCAATATGTTTAAAAGCGAACTCCGGCGGGTGGCCAACTTCGCAGGGTTGTCCGACAATCTTATCGACATTATGAATGGCGACGTTTTCCGGCTCGCCGAATCGCTGAATATCGACGTGTATCAGCTATTAAATGATTTTCAGGAACAACAAAACCAGTGTGAAACTGATGAATAACGCACCAAAAAAAGGCGTCCGTGACCGGATGATTGACGAAATAAAAGCTGAAGTAGATCAACAGGCTATGCCTAATGGGGTTACCGATGCTTCGCTTGACCAGTTAATTAAGGCCGTAGTCGACGCCCAGTTAGGGTTGAAAAATGGTCGTTTCCCTACAGAGCGAAAGGCTGCCGAAAGTATTGTTACCAAGCTTCAACAGATTATTCAGTAATGTACGTCAAATCCATCCGATTAAACAACTTCCAGTCATACTACGGTGATGATAACGCGCTGGAATTCAGTACAGGACTGAACATCGTAGTGGGCAGTATCAACAAAGGCAAATCCAAGTTATTCGATGCGTTTTACTGGGTGCTGTTCGGTGAGATCTTTATTACCGGTGGCAACTGGGTTGACACGAATACGTTGTCGCCCAAAGCATCGTTTATCAATGACCGCGCTCGTTTTCTGTCCGCACCAGGCGACAGCGTGGACGTAGGCGTCGAACTGGTTATTTGTAATCAGGAAGGCGATAAGTTACCTGTTGATTACACTTTTTGCCGGACGGTGTCGGCCGAACGGTTGACGAATGGAGCTAACTGGCACGACGACCGTGCCTGGCGGGTCAGTAACAGCCGCCCGGAGGTACGATTCCTGGAAGGCGTCAATCTGACTATTCTGGATACGCAGGTTGAGGTGATGAGTAAACTGCGAGAACTATTTCCTAGCGAAATTAAGGATTACGTCTGGTTTCAGGGCGAAGCTCTCGACCGGCTGATTGACTTTTCAAACCGAAATACGTTTGAGAAGGCGATCAGGCATATCTCATACTTTCCACGTTACGTAACTCTGTCGAATCTGATCGATCAGGCAACTGACATTATAGAGAAAGAGCGCAACAAAAAACAGCGGGCTGTCACCAGTAATCAACGTGAATACGACGAACAGGTAGGTCAGTTAACCGCTAAAAAAGAAGAGTTCCGCCGGTTGAATCGGGAACTGGATACACTGGAAGAACAACGAACGGAGGCCAGTCAAATACAGGAAAGGGCGGAAACACAGTTAAAAGCCTATCAGGAGTTCCCGCCATTGAAGGAGAAAGAAGGTAAAGCCGAGATTGAGTTTCGGGTTGCCCGTACCCGCATTGACGATGAGATAGATCGACAGAAAGGCCAGTTTCAAAAGGTATGGTTGCTAGACGGCATGTCGGGGCTAATGCAGGAAGCTAAACAGATGATGCAGGACTACGAAACGCAGCGAAGCAGCACCGCCAAATACGAATTACCCGGCGACGTACCTGCTAAAGCTTTTCTGGAGAGGATGCTTAGTGAGGGTCAGTGCCTGGTCTGTGGTACGTCTGCGCTGGTAGGTTCGCCAGCCCATACACATATTCAGGAGCGTATTCAGGTACAGGAAGAGTATTATAGACAGCGAAAAGATAATTTGGAATTATACAGTTCTGTGCAACAATTGCTCAGCTTCCCTGATGAAGTAATTGGCACACTCGATGGGGTAGATGAACAGATTGCCCAATCAGTAGGTCGGATAGATGAAGCCGTTCGGCAGCGAAATACGGCCAATGAAGCCTTGCAGGGAATTCAGGAACAAATTGGCAACTTACTGCAAAAATATCATTTAAATGACCCCAGTCAGGCTATCACACAGGTTAATAAGTTCACGTCTATGAGCCGTGCGCTAACTGATTTGGAATCCAGAATTGGGAAGAAAAAGTTGGATATTGCAACTGTGATGCAAAAATCAAATCACTCGAACTGAATCTGAATCTATCTGGTGCGAATGGGACGGCGGATATTCCCGAAAAACGGTGGTACGAACTAGCCAATTTCATGAATGGAATCATCGGACAGGTAAAAGATCGGGCCAAAGCCGATATGGTTAACCTGATTGAGGAGCGAGCTAATGTGTTTTACCGCGCCATTACCAGACACAACCGCGCCGTCGACGGGAAAATCTCGATTGATAAAACAACGTATAAAATAGCTCGGACGGAGAACGACGAATATACGGTTAACAGCGGCAACACGGGCAACTTTACGTTGATGAAAATGTGCATCATCAACGCCATGCTCGCGCTAAATGAAGAAGCAGGCAGTGCCGCTTACCCATTCATTGCCGATGCGCCAACATCTAACCTGGACGACGAAACTACTATTGCTTATATAACCAGCCTGTCATCGGCGTTCGGCCAAAGTATAATCATTACAAAAGACATCAATCAGTATCGCTTTAATGAAGTAAAGCGAAATGAGTCCGTAAAAACTATTTATTCGCTGGAAACCCACTCAGACAACCCAAGTGCTGAGCGACTCACCCAGTATGAAGCTTATACCAAAATCAAGCGTATCAAATGAGTTTTCTATCCGACATTGCCGTTCTTAAACCTCGTTACGAAGCCCGTTACCGTAAAGATATTATTGACCGTTATGCCGAAGTACGGGGTAGTGTAAGTAACCGGCCTATATTCTCTCAACTATGGCAATGTTATGCCTGGGCCGCCGTACTAGGCTTTACTAATGACCGTCGTCGGTCTCTCGACGCTCCTACCGGTGATGCATTTGCGTTTAGTACCGTTCGTGACAATGGCCCGTTGGTGCACAAGGCGCTCATCTGTGCCGCCATCGCCAAGTCTGAAATTGGTATTGACGTTCTGCGTGACCCCCGCGAAGTCATCCGTATCATTGAAGAATACGCCAACGGCGGTTTCGACCTAATTTCAGAAATATTGGATGAAAACGGGAAAATCTATTTCGACAGCTTCGATAATATGCTTAATGAAGTGATCGATAGGGGTTGATTGCTGGAAGGAAATGGGAATAAAAAAAAGGTCAAGCGGTTCGGTTACGAGTTTGAATGAATTTAAACGAGGGGAGTTGGTGAAATTGGAACGGTTTGTGAAAAACAGATAAATAAGGAAAATAGGTATTAATTATGAAGCTATTTAATCAAATACTTTACTTCGTTTTTACCATTGTAGTCTTAGGAGCTATAGGCGTATGGCTACCACTTGCTATTGATTATTTTCCTAAAAATTCGCTTACAGAGGAGTCTTACAAAACTTTTCCAAGTAACCTATTAACTTATTATTTGAGTATTTTTTTTGTTGCTCTTGTAGATCGAATAATATTTATAGTGAAAGAAGATGACTATAAATATAAAATAACGGAGGTTCTAATCTTTGGATTTATAGCGCTATTCTGTTTTGGGTTGACTTACTTCTCATTTAGTAAAATTTATCAAAAACAATATGAATCTGCATCATGGTGTTGTCTTTGGGCAACACTATTGTCTTTTGTGGTGTGGTGGGTTGCCAATAGAAAAGATGAGAAAATGACACCTGGAGATGCTGTACCAAAACCTAAATTGTGAACTGGATAATTATAAATATGTATGGCTATTTTTCGGGAAATCTATGCGTTGAAAGTTAGGCAGCCTTTTGGAGATTTTTTTGTAACAAAAATCTCCGCTCTTGATTTGTTAGAAATCACATTTTCAGAGCGGCTAACATATACAGATGCTAAAGGCAAGTTGAGGGGAGCCCAGCGAGTTGATGATCAAAAACGCTTAAATGAAATTGCTGACTATATTGATACAGTAGAAATGGCCTTTCCGAATTCAGTTGTTTTAGCGGCTAATTATACTAAGGAGGGGTTTGTCTATGAAGAGGATGAGGAAGATAGATGGACAGTTGAGCAAGTATATGGTATGGATAATGTATATAGAATTACAATTCCTACTAACAAACCTTTAGCTGCTATTGTTGATGGACAGCACCGAATCAAAGCATTTAGGTTTAGCGAACGTAGTGATAAAGCAGAAATAGAATTACCTTGTTCAATCTTTTTTGAGGTTCCTAATGCCTATCAAGCGTTTTTATTCGCTACTATAAATGGCAACCAAAAACGTGTAGATCGTAGTTTGGCATTAGAACAATTTGGATTCAATGTTATTGACGAACCCGAGCCAGAATGGACACCCGATAAATTAGCGGTCTTTTTGTCTCGTAAGTTAAATATGCTTGAAAATTCTCCTCTGTACAGACGTGTCAAACTTGCACCACAGGACCCTAAAGGGTTTTTTATAAATAAAACGGATTGGTACGTTTCATTAGCCACTATAGTTGATGGTATCCTTTCGCTTATAACTAATAGACCCAAGCGAGATCGAATTGAGATGACATTGCAAACATCTATTATTTTTTTCGGTAAGAGGAATCGAAATGCTTTAGAAGGGATCGCTGATAAATCACCTCTCAGAGGTCTTTATTTAAAAAATAAGGATGATGAAATTTATGAGTGTGTCAAAGGATATTTTTCAGTTATTAAGACTGTACTTTGGGATGAAACGCCTGCTGGGTCATACATTGTAAAAACAGTAGGAGTGCTTGCTCTATTTGATTTGTTGAGAAGAATTCTCGAATTGAACCCTAATGAACGATCTTTCGAGTTATACATTAACCCTTTTCGGTATGCGGACTTCAATGATAACTTTTTTCAAGCTTCAGGCGTAGGTCGGTCAAGAATTCGAAAAGTATTGTTTGCTGCAAATAAAGATAATGGCTTCGAAGTCGCTATTAAGGAAGAAGAGATTGGGGATATAGAGCGTGTTTTGCAAAATAGCTTTTGCTTCCTGTAAGTGTAATCAACACACCGCAGGGCCCACGTACCCTTGAGACAACTGCGCCACTGGGAAAATTAAATCCCAAAATAGCGACTCCAGCCTATATTGCCACATTTAATCATCGTGTACGCGAAATGTACACGACCCCTGTGTCATGTACAAAAAAGGCGCATTATTGTACATGATAAATCTTGGTCGATCAGCCAGAAGTTTTTCTCTTATCGGTACAGCAAGATCGAATACGTTGTTGATCGGCTGGCCGTTGACCGACGAACCGCATCCAAATACTTACGCACCATTGAAAAAATAGGCTTGCTACGCTTTGAGCAGAAGTGGAGGGAAACCCTGTTTATCAATACACGTTTGTTCGACTTAGTAAAGGAATAGAAGTTGATGCCAGATTCTCAGACTACGTTGCCAGAACACCCAGTTCAGCCAACACCTTCCATATACCGTTTATACTGCACACCCGAACGTCTTTGCGAAGCCAGTAGCCGTCGGCTTCAGGCGTCACAACAAGCGTCTGCTCAACATTTAAATCATTGATGGCCTGGGTATTGCCGCGTGTTAGGGATGGGTCGTTTGAGTAGCGAATTTCGATGGCAACAACCGGTTTACCACCCTTTATCAGTACGAGGTCTACTTCGGCCCCATTCTGCGTCCGGTAATAATAGGGCGTTACGGCCGTTGATAAGCGCGATATGATCTGTTGCACGACATACCCCTCCCACGAGCCGCCCAGCAGCAGATTACCGGTCAGCGCATTGAAATCGTTGATGTCGGCGAGCCGATGAACCAGTCCACTATCGCGAATGAATACCTTAGGTGCTTTCACCAGTCGTTTACCGATATTGACGAAGTAGGGGGGGAGCCGACGAATTAAGTAAGCATTTTCGAGGAAATGAATGTAATGCTGTACTGTGTTCACCGACAGGTCAAGCGAACGCGCCAGATCACTGTAATTAAGTTGTCCACCCTGAATGCCAGCCAGCATGGTTAGCAAGTTCCGAATCGTAATTGGAGAGGCCGACAGGCCCAGTTCAGGCAAATCGCGCTGAATGTACGTTTGGATAAAGCTATCCATCCATACTTGCCAAAGCGTTTGGTCGGGAGCTTGCAGTGCGTCAGGAAAACCACCCCTGAGCCAGTGGTCGCGGTAGGTATACGTAGCCTGTACCTCCAATAGATGCAGAGGGGCCAGTTCCAGATAAACGATTCGACCGGCCAGGCTCTCCGACGAGTTTTTAAGCAGTTCGGGCGATGCTGATCCCAGTAAGACAAAACGACCTGGTATCCGATATTGATCAATAAGCGACCGTAGCAGCGGAAACAGCTCCGGCATTCGCTGGATTTCATCCAGTACAATAACCTTATCCTGATTAGCCTGAAAAAACAAGTCGGGCTGTTGCAGGCGACGCTGATCAGCAAAATATTCTAAGTCAAGATAAAGAACCTCCTTTGTGTAATCGTGTAACAACGTTTTTACCAGCGTCGTTTTACCGACCTGCCGCGGTCCCAAAACGGCAACTGCCGGAAAGTAAGAGAGGCTCGTATGCAATGTGGCTAATAGCTGTCTTTCGAACATTAATCAAGTAAATTTATGGTCAAAGTTAAAATTTACTTGATTAATTGCCAATTTTTAGTCCAGTGGCTGTCATACCAGCGCCCGTAACTCCTCCACAACGCCTTTTATCGCGGCAACCGTCGCTGTCACATCGGCTTCTGTATTGAACCGGCCCAGGCTGAAGCGCAGGCAGGAAAAAGCTTCGGTTTCGGTCAGACCCATAGCCAGCAACACGTGCGAAGGGTCAATGGAGGCCGCTGTACAGGCCGAGCCATTAGAAACGGCAATGCCTTCCAGACCCATGATGAGTGCGTCGCTGTCGCAGTTTTCGAAGTAAATATTTGTGGCGTTGTGAAGCCGATGTTCCCGATTTCCATTGATCCGTGTACCCGGAATGGTGAGCAGGGCCGTTTCCAGTAGAGACGCGATCCTTCGCGTCTCAGATGCGCCAGCCCCTTCCTTCATTTCCAGCCGGGCCAGTTCAGCCGCTTTGCCCAAACCCACGATGCCCGGTACGTTCAGCGTTCCGCTGCGTAGTCCACGCTCGTGGCCACCCCCGTGCAGGATCGCTTCCAGCTTTACTTTATTCGGCCGTCGTTGTCGTACGAACAGGCCGCCAACGCCTTTTGGTCCATAAAATTTATGCCCCGAAAAAGTGAGTAAATCTATATCCCACTTATCCACATTTATCGGGAGTTTACCCACAGCCTGGGTGGCATCGGTCATAAATAGGGCACCGGCTTCGTGCGTTAACCGGGCAATTTCCTCAATGGGTTGAATAACACCCGTTTCGTTATTCACTGTCATAACCGATACCAGAATCGTATCCGGCCGAAGGGCGGCTTTGACGATGTCCAGATCCAGCAACCCATCCGGTTGAACAGGTAAATATGTGATGTCATGACCCCGTTTTTCCAGGTAGGCACACACGTCCAACACCGCTTTGTGCTCGGTTTGTACCGTAATGATATGTCCGGGACTCCGGCTGGCCCCTTGATTCCGATATGTTTCGGCAACACCTTTAATGGCCAGATTGATCGCTTCCGTCGCGCCTGATGTGAAGACCAACTCGTGGGTTTCGCAGGACAGTAAATCGGCTAGCTGCTGGCGGGCCTGCTTCACGGCTTCACTGGCCGATACCCCAAACGGGTGTGTACTGGCCGCATTCGCAAAGTTGTCGGTCAGAAACGGCATCATGGCGTCCAGTACGCGCGGGTCCAGTTTCGTCGTGGCGTTGTTGTCCAGGTAAATCATATGGTAAAGATAAGCTACCAATTGATCTTCTACCCCCGTCCTCCCAATTTTGCAACGATCTCCTCCGTTGTCGCCAATTCGCCAAGGCGCGGGAAGATGTAGGCCAGGCTGTTTTCGTGGGCAGCCGCTACGGTATCGGTCATGGCGTCGGTGGCGAAGGTGATATTGTAACCGCGTTCGTTGGCCGACCGGGCCGTGCCTTCTACGCCAATGCTGGTCGAAATACCCGCCAGCATAATGCCCGTTACGTTCAGCTTTTGCAACTCCTCATGTAGCGATGTGTTATAGAACGCGTTCCAGGTTTCTTTCGTGATTTGCAGGTCGCCGGGTTCGGGTTTGATGGGGTCAACGATGTCAAAAAAGCCGTCTGCCCGCATCTTCTCCAGTGCCTGTTGCTGCCCGGCGGCATCTTTCGGGAAGTTTCCTTTCTCTGATCGCACCAGGGAGGCCGGGGCTCCAATGGGTTCAACGTGAACCACCACAACGGGTAATTGTGCCTGCCGAAAAGCAGCCTGAAGCCGGGCGGCATTTTGAATAATATCGGGCACAGGGTGCGCCTTGTCGCCACCGGCGATTCCTTTTTGCAGGTCAATCAACACTAAGGCGGTGTTCTTGTCGAGGGCTGTGAGCATACTTTCAGCTATTTGTTCTTAACCGATGGCGATCCTGATTGGTTAACACGTGGGGGTGAAAAAAGTAGAAAGTGTCGCAACAGCCCCGCTAGATCGACGCGTTTACGGCACTGGTTAACAAAGCCTTATGGCTAACTTTACTAACCTCATAAACGATTCGTTGATTCTATAAACAACAACACTATGTTCAAAGACACAAAAGCATTTAGCGGGTTTTCGGTAGATGATATCCAGAAAGCGAAGGCATTCTATCAGCAACTCCTTGGACTGGAGGTTACCGAAGAACAAATGGGACCAGCTACCTTATTGACCTTGCATATCAGTGGCGGTAGCAACATTCTGATCTACCCTAAGCCCGATCATACGCCCGCCACCTTTACCATTCTCAACTTCCCGGTCGAGGATGTGGAAAAAACAGTGGATGTCCTTACGGAACGCGGTGTCCGTTTTGAGCAATATGGTGGTGACATCAAAACCGACGAAAAGGGGATCGTTCGCGGGAGCGGGCCGGCTGTAGCCTGGTTCACAGACCCCGCTGGTAATATCCTGTCAGTTATTGAAGCGAGGCCATGACCAGCTAAAGGGAGAAAATAGAGCCCCTTTGTACCCGCTACACTACGGTGATGGTCAGAAAATATCGAGTACAAAGGGGCTATATAGTTGGTAAGAATATAGAAAAGAAGTCTAATGAAAGTCCTGATGGATATTGGGTTAGACTAGATACCCTATATAATCAGAAATAAAGTTTGAGCTACTGACTAATTTTCCGTTGGTACCAGTCGAGTTTTCGCTATGTTTGGGGCATATTCATTGATTATGTTCAGTCGTCAAACGCTTTCTTTTGTTGCGGCCATTGGCCTTTCCGTTTTACTTTCCAATGGCTTATCGAGTTGCCAGTCAAAGGGCTCCTCAACTGCCGAAACCACCGCTGATTCAGCCGCTACCCGAACCGCCGATGGGGTAGGCTCCACCGGGAAACCAGCCAATAAAACGGTTGAAACGACAGCCGCGCCTGACCCATCCAGTATTCCGGCCAGTAAGATTGCCAATGCCGCCACCATTCTGGCTCGCCCGCAGGTGCCGGTTTTATGTTATCACCAGATTCGCGACTGGCGGGCCAGTGATTCTAAATCAGCCAAGGACTACATCATTCCTGTAGCCGCTTTCCGCGAACAGATGCAGATGCTGGCCGATAGCGGATACCACACCATTCTGCCCGATCAGCTCTACGCCTATCTGGCTATTGGTGCACCCCTGCCGTCCAAGCCGATCATGCTTACCTTCGATGATGGCGATCTCGACCAGTACACCGTAGCCGCGCCCGAACTTGAAAAGCATGGCTTCAAAGGCGCGTTCTTTATCATGACTGTCGCCATCGGTCGGCATGGTAAGCAGCCGTATATGGATAAAACCCAGATTAAAGACCTGTCGGATCGGGGACATGCCATTGGGGCGCACACCTGGGATCACCATAATGTAAAGAAATACCAGGGCGACGATTGGAAAATTCAGGTCGAAGAACCCAAGGCGAAACTTGAAGCCATCGTTGGCAAACCGATCAAATACTTTGCGTATCCCTTTGGCCTGTGGAACCACGAGGCATTACCCGAATTGCAAAAACGAGGTTATGTAGCAGCCTTTACACTAGCCGATAAACGCGATGATACTATGCCGCTCTATACCGTTCGGCGGATTATTGCCGGTGGCCAGTGGAAGGCAACGACCATGTATCGGAATATGATTCAGAGTTTTGACTAGACGAGTAAAGTTCTCTTTAGATATGATATTGAGCAATGGTCTAAAAACCCCTACACTCTCTAAAGGGGGTTTTGTTCACTCTCGAATAAGGCTCCCTTTAGAGAGTGTAGGGGTTTTTGAGAGCGGGAAAGCGCTGATTTTTAAATGGTTTTCCGGGATGGTCCTTGCACTAACGATTCTCTTCGCTACTTTACATATCGCTACCGCGCAACCGAAACCACCCCGCCTTATTATTCGCGGGGACGATATGGGGTATGCACACGCGGGCAATGAAGCCATTCTGAAATGTTATAAAGACGGCATCGAGAAATCGATAGAGGTGCTGGTGCCGTCGCCCTGGTTTCCGGAAGCCGTTGAGATGCTCAGGCAAATTCCGACGGCCGATGTGGGTATTCATTTAACCCTTACCAGTGAATGGGACAATATCAAATGGCGCCCGTTGACCGATTGTCCCAGCTTACGGGATGCCGACGGGTATTTCTTCCCGATGGTTCGCCCGAACAAGAATTACCCCAAACGCTCGGTGGTGGAAAACGACTGGAAACTGGCTGAGATAGAAAAAGAGTTTCGGGCTCAAATTGAACTGGCCATGCGAAAAATCCCCCGGATTAGTCATATTTCCGGCCATATGGGCTGCACCAGCCTCAACGACGAGGTGAAAGCACTCGTTAAAAAGCTGGCACAGGAGTACCATATTGCGCAGTATGATATGAGCCTTGGCGAATCGGGAGTAGTTAGTACAGGCTATGTCGGTGCACACACCACCTCCGACGAAAAGCTGCAAAGTTTTATGAAGATGCTTGAAAGCCTCGAAACCGGAAAGACCTATATTTTCGTTGACCACCCCGGACTGGATGTGCCGGAAGTACAGGCCATTCACCACATTGGTTATGAGAACGTAGCTGCCGACCGTCAGGGGGTAACAGATATCTGGACCAACCCCCGTGTGAAGACGTTCATCAAAACAAAAGGGATTCAGCTGATTGGGTATAATGATTTGATTGTAAGGTAAATAGTAAATGGTCAATTGAGGTAATTAAGTAACGGAGCGATTTGTGCTCTTGTTACAAGTTATCACCTCAATTGACCATTTACCTTAATTCCCTATTTTCTATTTATCAAAACCGTCCCGCCCACTCGATGCCTGCCACGATATGCGGCATGGCGTATTGATCGGTGAAGGTTTCGTTGGTGTGGCCCATGCCGGTATAAAAAACCCGGCCTTTGCCTATGACATTGGTCCACGAAATAGGGTGATCGCCCCCCATCGCTTTCGGCCAGGTTGCCTTGTATGTTGCTTCGTTCAAGGTCAATAATACCTGGATACTGTCTTTGCCCCGAACGCTTTGCTTAAAATTATACCACTCGTCGGCCCTGTGAAATTTGGCCGGCAAGTGCTTCGTTGTCGCGTGATCCCTCACGTCCGTAATGATCTCAGCGTCGGGCGTGTGCTCTGGATATAGCGGGTGGTCGCGGAAGTGAGTGCCGAGCATGTGGTCGTACCAATTCCAGTCATACTCGGTGTCGGATGCGGCATGGATACCCACGTACCCACCTCCATTTTCGATAAAGTTCTCGAATGCTTTCTCCTGTTCCGGCGTCAGCACATCGCCCGTGGTCGACAGGAAAACCACCGTTTTGAAGCGACTGAGGTAATCGTCATTGAAGAAAGCCCCGTTTTCGGTGGTTCGAACGTCCCAGCCTTTCTCTTTACCTACTTTTTTGAGGGCTTCGATGCCCGGTTCGATGGACTCGTGCCGGAAGCCATTTGTTTTGGAGAAAATCAGGACGCCTTTTGCTCCTACCTGACTCGGATCGGCGGGCCGTTCGGTGTCAAAAACCGGCTTCTGCCAGGGTAGTTGTCGGGTAACGTACATGCCAAACACGACGAAACTACCCGCTAGTAAGGCCAGAACTAGAACAAGGCCCAGGAAAATTTTCAAGATTTTGCGAAGCATAAGTTTAGGTGGGGTTTAGGAGTTTTTGTTTTTGTATCAGACAGCATCCCTGCTGTCTGATACAATTGCAGCACTTTTCAAGAGTCTATGAGAACTAGCCCAGTTCCGTACGCACGCGTTCGAGCAGGGTTTTGGTGGCCTGAATACCTTCGTTCGTTGCGAGATAGCCGCCCGTTGGATTGTACATGCTCATGATGCCCCCTTCGTATTCGATGCCGACGTAGCCTTTGAAACCCGCGTCTTTGATGATCTTGAACATCTTCCGGAAATCGGTTTCGGTTTCGTTGCCACTGGCGTCGAACTTGTGGGTTTTGGCACTGATGCCTTTGGCGTACGGCATCATTTTTTTTACGCCCTCATAACGGTCATATTCTTTGACGCATTTGGTGCCCATGATGCCCTTAATGTCGTTCGTTTCAGGCTTGCTGCGCTGCCGACAGAAATTACCGAAATCGGGGAGCAAGCCAGCGTTGGGCATATTGACCTGTTTCAGAACCCCTACCAGCCAGTCGATATCCGTTGAATTGCCGAAGTGATTTTCTACGATCACATTCATGTTCGATTTGGCGGCATATTCCAGCAGTTTATGGTAGCCGTCGGCTGCAGATTTGGCGGCTTCAGCGGCCGGGTCATCTTCCACGCCGGTGATGGCTTTTGAGGTGTCGCCCAAATTGACCCGGATGGCCGTACAGCCCAGATACTTGGCGGCATCGACCCAGGCATAATGCGATTCGACTGCTTTCTGACGTTTCGCCGAATCCAGGTCGGCAATGTTGGCGCCATCGACCATAATCAGGTTATTGGTCATGCCGAGGTCGTCGCAACGTTGCTTAAGTTCTTTCAGATAGGTCTGGTCGGTGTGCTTGTTATTGAAGAACATGGACACGTATTCAAGTACGTTAATGCCAAAATCCTTTTTGGTCCGGGCTGGAAAATCCATGTTGGTCATCTTCCCCGACATGAGTTCTCCGGCAAAGGAAAACTCAGCCAGCGAGATGTCGAACCGGAACGGAGCAGTTAAATCGGGTACGTTCATTTCGGCGAAAAGTGACGTTGGTAAGGCCGATGCCAGTCCCAGTCCGGCGGCTGTCAGACCGAGTTGATGCATGAAGTCGCGACGTGATTGTGTCATAGTTGATAAGGGGTGAGGTGACTTTGGTGAAATCAGTTAGAGAATTGAACGGTAACAGGTACAAACAAGGGTGACTTGCCCGCTTTTTCGTTTTTAAAGACGAAGTACAAATCGTGCTGGCCAGTCGTTGGCGTAATGGACACCTTCGCCATACTTGGGTTGAACATAGCCGCCGGGTCTTTGCTCTCATTGGGCATAAGCTGCTCGGTTTGCCCTAGGAGTTGCCCCGTTGGCGAGTCGATCCGTACTTCAACGCGTCCGCCCACGGCATTCAATTGGGCTTTGGGAACTGCCACCGCAAAGTCCATGGTTCGGATGCCCGTCAGGTCAAGCTGATCGAATTTTACGTAGGTGTCCGACCCCATCACGATCACCAGCGGGTAGGGTTGTGTACCCATTTTGAAGAGCGTGATTCCTTTCGACTGGCTGTTGGATGTCCCCATCGCTACCAATGGACTCCGTAGCATCAGCACCTGTTCGGCCATTTGAGGAGGTAACCCGTTGGCCCCTTTGTCCTTATACGAAGCCTGCAACACCAGCACACCTTTTTCGTTTTCGGCGGGCGTATAGGTGCCCTGTGTCGGTAGCGATGGGCTGGCTACTTTCTTGTCTGACAGCGTCAGAATGTACTTGACAATTTCGCTGGCATCGGGCGAAGTTAGTTGCGGGTGAGCCGTCATAATTGCATCACCCCATACACCGCCACCGCCTTTAATAATCTTGTTTGAAAGGCTGGCTACGGCGTTGGCGTCGCTCTTATATCGTTTTGCCACTTCCGTAAAGGCGGGGCCCACCGACTTTTTATCTGTGAAATGACAAGCTTTGCAGTCACTTTTCTCCATCAGCGTTTGGCCCGTCGATAAGTAGGTCGCTTCCGAGAATTTGTGGCCTGCTTCGCTCTTGTTGGAAGCGGTGGCATCGTCCTGATAGGTTGCCTTCACCATCACCTGTTTCGCCGGAATACGGCCCGGTGCTGCACCCGACGCGGCTAAGCTGCCATCTTCTTTATCCGTCACCTTTACCTGATAGGCAATCGGTTGGCCGGGCAGGTAAAAACTCTTGTTGCCTTTCGTGATTTCCAGGGCCACCTGAGGGGGCTGATTGCCCGCTAAAATATCCACTTCGCGCGAATCTTTCAGACCCTTTGCGTCGGTTACGGTCAGAATGGCCTTGTACTGGCCGGGTTTCTGAAACGTAAACGTTGGATTCGGCTCGGTCAGTACAGTTGGATTTCCGCCAGATTTAGCCACGATTTTCCACTGATAGGTCAGCGCATCGCCATCGAAATCCTTCGTTCCGGCCGACGATAAATTGACTTTTAAGGGAACAGCACCTGCCTTTTGGCTGGCGGCTACCTGAATGTTAGGCTTGCGATTTCCGGCGTTGAATTCAATCCGTACCAGACGGGAGTCGTCATTTTTGAGGAACCAGCCCGTACCGTATTCCAGCACATACAAATCACCATTGGGACCGAATGCCATGTCAATCGGGTGACTGAAGGCCATATTGGGCAGAAAACGCTCCATTTTGGTCATGTCACCCTTGGCATCGTAACTGACGGCCAGAATCATGTCGCGCATCCACTCGTACATAAACGTCTTGCCGTTGTAGTAGTCCGGGAACGGCCGCTTGGCAGTTTTGAAATCGTCTTTGTAATAAGTCGGTCCAGCCATGGCACTACGGCCACCGCTTCCCATCAACGGAAACTTTTTGGTTTCGGCCGCTGTGTACGAGATCATGGCCGGTTGAGCAGGAGGGAGGTCATGCAACCCCGTGTTGTTAGGCGAATCATTGAACGGATGCGCCGGATCGAATTTGGCACCCCCTTTCCCGGTGGTAAAATCTTTGTCGTAATAGGCTTTGTTATCGCCCACAAAGTACGGCCAGCCAAAATAGCCCGGTTTTTTCGCCTGGTTGTATTCATCTTCGGCGGTTGGCCCAACCCCTACTGAATCTTCACCGGCATCGGGACCTACATCGCCCCAGTAGACATAACCATTATGTTTGTCGACCGAAATCCGGTAAGGGTTCCGGTGGCCCATCGTGTAGATTTCAGGGCGGGTTTTAGGGGTGCCCTTTGGAAACAGGTTGCCCTCAGGAATCGTATACGTGCCGTCGGCTTCGGGGTGGATACGCAGGATTTTACCGCGCAGGTCGTTGGTGTTGCCAGACGATTTCTGGGCATCCCAGGGACCACGGCCGGGGCGTTCGTCAATCGGGGCGTAGAGGGTGGCGCGGGGGCTGGTATTATCGCCGGTGGAGAGGTAGAGATTTCCTTCGCGGTCCCAGTCAATCGAGCCGCCCGTATGGCAGCACTGTTCGCGCTGAGTTACCACCTCCAGTAGCACTTTTTTGGAGGAAAGAACCAGTTCATCGCCCCGCAGTTCGTAGCGCGTCAGGATGTTTTTCGGGTCGTCGCCCGGCGGGGAATAATACAGATAAACCCAGTGGTTCTTCTCAAAGTTCGGGTCGATGTTGACGCCCAGCAGCCCATCCTCGGCTTCGGTTTCGTGGCCTTCTTTATCTTTATACTTCGTACTGACCGGAATAGTCGCGATGGTCTTGAGTTGCTTTGTTGCAGGCGAGTAAATCCGAACATCACCGTGACGCTCCACAAGCAGTACGCGTTCGTCGGGCAGAATGGCCATTTCGAGCGGTTCGTTTAACTTCTCGGCCAGCACCACTTTTGTGAACCGGTTCTCATCGGGCAGATCACCCGTGTCAATGAACGGCCTGGCTGAGTATCCCCAAAGTGCAATGGCACCCACACACAGCATCGCTACCGTTTGGTACGATCGTAGAGGGAAGAGCATTTGTTTCATTATTATTGCGTAGTTTCAACACAATGATAAGGAATTATTTTCATTGTGTATGAAAAACACACTATGGATAGTTGAATAGATTCGGGATGGAGTACAAAAAACAGCTTGAACGCCTAATTTTTGATTTAAAGACAAATTACTTGCCCTCCGTATCAATGGACCTGGTCATATTTGGCTTTCACGATGGGCAGTTAAAAGTTCTTTTACTAAGGTGGAAGGAAACGGACAACTGGTGCCTGCCGGGCGGACGAATTCGTCACGAAGAAAACCTGGAGGATGCCGCCTATCGGTGCTTGCGGGAACGGACTGGCCTGAGCGAAATTTTCCTTCAACAATTTCACACCTTCGGCAATGTGATCCGCTACACAAACTTCAGCAAGCAGGAAACTTTCAGCAAGTTAGGGCTACCCGACATGGCTTTGCAGGAGTTTGCCAGCCGGGATGTTTCGGTAGGGTATTATGCACTGGTTGAGTTTGCCAGAGTAACACCCACGCCCGATTTTTTTACGGAGGAGTGTTGCTGGTGGGACATAAACCAGATTCCACTCTTGCTGTTCGACCATAACGATATGATTACGCTGGCTTTGAAAACCCTGCGTCGGCAACTGAGTTATCAGCCTATTGGCTATAATTTGCTGCCCGATAAATTTACTATGCCCGACCTGCAACAGCTTTACGAAACGATTCTGGGACAGGCGCTCGACCGGCGTAATTTTCAGAAACGGATGTTGGGCTATGAAATTCTGGAACGGCTTGACGAACGCAAGATGGGTGGTGCTCATAAAGCACCTTACCTGTATCGGTTCAATAAAGAGAAATACGATAAAGCCCTGGCGGATGAGATCCTGTTCGTAGGCTAATGATTATTGCGTATGGGTTCACTGATAGATGTCATAGACCCCGTTTTTTATTGGCTGCACATTTGCATCTTTATTGAACAGAAGGGCTCGTTTTCAAAAACCTTACATCACCTGTATAGTTAACTAAAGACATACGGTAAGTGGGTAGTTACTGTTCTTGTTGGTTAAGTTAACCTGTTTGTTTTCAATTGATTACTTTTGTGCCCAGTTGCCCGGATGACCACTTAAAAATTTGATCTGGCATCTAAAGAAGCCGTAGCAGTACCGACTATTATGAATACGAAAATTCGTCTAGCCCTCGATAGGACACCGAATACAAATCACACCGGATTTTATGTCGCGCTGGCAAAAGGAGCCTATGCGCAGGTTGGTCTCGATGTAGAATTTATATCGCCCGATCAGGATAATTACCAGATGCCCCCCGCCCGTCGTGTTGTCCAGAGCAGTGCCGAATTGGCCATTAC
>CAXTJJ010000009.1:17468-29844 GCA_964244155.1 uncultured Spirosoma sp. | reverse complement strand
GTACTCAAAGTAGAAAAACGCCCTCATGAGCGCAGTGCCGGTATTCTGATGCCCGTATCTTCCCTTCCTTCCCCTTTCGGCATTGGCGATTTGGGCCCTCAAGCCACTGCCTTTGCTGATTTTCTGAGCCGAAGTAAACAATCGTACTGGCAGGTATTGCCGCTCAATCCAATTGCTGCCGACTGCGGGTATTCGCCTTACAGTGCTACGTCAAGTATGGCCGGTAATCCTCTGTTGATAAGCCCTGCCCTGCTGGTACAGGACGATTTTCTAAAACAGGCAGACCTGGCCGACTATCAACGGCCAATAACGCAGAAGGTTGATTACGAAAGCGTTATCAAGTCAAAAAAAGAGTTGCTCACACGCGCTTATCACGCAGTTCAAGCTAGGCAATCAGACAGGCAAACCGAGGCATTTACCCGGTTCTGCCAGCGGGAATCGGGTTGGCTGGACGATTTTGCGCTGTATGACGTATTGAAACAGCAGCATGATAACCAGCCCTGGCACCAGTGGCCTAACCCGTATAAGCTTCGCCAGGCAAAGGCATTGACGAAATTTCAAACCGGACAAACTGAAGCCATCCGGCAGGTCAAATGGCTTCAGTTTGTGTTCGATAAACAGTGGGAAGACCTGAAAACCTATTGCAATAGCCTGGGAATCCAGTTGCTGGGCGACCTGCCCTTCTACGTGAACTATGATTCTGTAGACGTATGGGCGCATCCTCATTTATTCAAGCTGGATAAAGAAGGGGCTATGACCCACGTAGCTGGTGTGCCTCCTGACTACTTCAATGCCAACGGGCAACGGTGGGGAATGCCCATTTTTCGGTGGGACGCCCTCAGGAAAGAAAACTACGCGTGGTGGATAAGGCGACTTCAGAAAAACCAGCAACGGTATGACCTGCTTCGTCTGGATCATTTTCGGGCGTTTGCCAGCTACTGGGAAGTGACAGCCAGCGAATTGTCGGCCAGGAATGGGCAGTGGCAGCCAGGACCGGGGGCCGATTTTTTCCAAACGGTGCAGAAGGAGCTGGGTAAATTGCCATTCGTAGCGGAAGACCTGGGCGATATTGGCCCGGATGTTTATGCCTTACGGGATGAGTTCGGGTTGCCCGGTATGGAGGTTATTCAATTTGGGTTTGGAGAAGATATGCCCCAGGCAGTAAACACGCTCCATCATCACATACCCAATTCAATCGCCTACACAGGCACGCATGATAACAATACCAGTCGCGGCTGGTATCGGCAGAATGCCGGAAAAGAACAGGTTCATCAACTGGAACGCTACGTTGGGCATACGATCAATGAAGAAAATGTTCATACTACGCTCGCTCGCCTGGCATATTCATCTGTAGCCAAAATTGTGATGTTACCCATGCCCGACGTGCTTGGGTTAGACGAATCGGCGCGTCTGAATACACCGGCTTCGCCCGTTAGTAACTGGACCTGGCGGTTGCTGCCGGAACAACTCAGCGCGGCTGTTGAGGAGCAACTTCGGGAATGGGTAACTACATACGATCGCTAAAGGCCGGATTCAAAAGCTGGAAACTTACATCATTGAATATGATATAAATTGGTTATCACGCATCTCATGAGCAATTAAAGCCCGGTACGTTGCGACACAGGTCAGCAGCTTGCCTGGTTTGAGGAAGATATTGGATTCGGCTTTGAACAGCTCTTTCTGCATAATGTTACTTTAAATCAGGAGCGGGTTATAGATAATTTCGGCCAGTACATATTGCCTGATCCGGGCAAATGAACAAAGCCGGGCCGGTTGTCGCCCACTTGCTCAACACGTTAAAAAAACAACTATATGAACTATTGGACACGGAGTATTGGGGTACTTTTTCTGGGTTTATCAGCCGGTTGCGATACGGGCGTTCGGAAACTGGATTTCGTCAGCAAGCAGTTTACGGCTACTTACAATATCGACTCCACCCGAGGCATAGACAGCACAGTTTTAGCGAGGCTCATGAACTCAAAGGCAATCTATAATTTTGGCGAAGATGGAAAAGGGGTAAATCATATCCAGATGGGCATGGTGTCAAAAGACACGCCTTTTAGCTGGAAGCTCGAAAAAGATAGTCTCTTTATCGACGCTCAGGCATATGCTGTTCAAAAACAGGAAAAAGGGTTTATTCTCAAATCAGATTCGGTCAAGATTATGCTTAGCAAACAACCTTAATTTTTGGGTATATAGTCAGGTCAGGAACATACTCGTTGGTAGGTGTGCTGTTTACGTCACCCAAATAATTCGCCAGCTGATTCTGAATGTGTAAGCACTAAACATCGAACACTATGGATATTCAAGATGCGGATCAGCAGCAAGCACTCAATGAACTCATTGCCTATTTATTCAATCGGCGTGAAACGCTGTTAAACAACTGGCGAACGGCCTGCGAAGGTGACCCCGCCCTCAGGAAAATCGCTGTTCTGAGTCGGGAAGAGTTTAATAACCTTATACCGATTATTCTCGATTCGCTCGAGCAATTGCTGCGGGGAAATCAGCCGGAAACCAGCCCTGTCGCATCCGCTCAATCTCATGGCCTCCAGCGTTGGCAAAAGTCGCTGGAGTTACCCAGCCTGGTCAAAGAGTTCAATCATTTATCGGTCATCCTGTTCGACGAACTAAAACTTTTTCGGCAGCTATTTCCGCAAGTAGACCCCACTATTATTTTACAGGCTCAGCAACAAATTATGGTGCTGATGAATGAAGCCATAGTCGGTAGTATCGCTAAACATGATGAACTCCAGCGGCTGGAAGCGTCTAACCGGGCTACCAGTCTGGAACGTGCTTTACAGGAAATGGAAGACCTTACCCGCCAGCGAGGGGATATGCTGCGCACCTCTTCTCATGACCTGCGTAGCAGCCTAGGGATAAGTATGAGTGCCGCTTCTGTTCTTAAAATAGATGATTTGAGTACTGAAGAAAGGCAGCAATACGTCGACATGCTGAACCGAAACCTGGCCAACCTTCAATCGCTTCTGACAGGTCTGATGGACCTGGCTCGGCTGGAAGCCGGTCATGAGCCGCTTTTGCTGGAAGAATTCGATGCTGCCAAGCTTCTGACCGATTTAGTTGCCAGCTTTCAGCCCATGGCTGCCGAACGGGGCCTGATTCTACGGGCCGATGGCTCAGCTTCCTTTCTTATTACAACAGATCGGCTCAAACTGTATCAAATTGCCCAGAATCTACTGGTGAATGCGATAAAGTATACCCCATCCAGTGCCAGTCATCCGGGTATGATCTCGGTATCCTGGTCAGCAGAAAACGATTGGCGCTGGGGATTCAGCGTTCAGGATTCAGGACCGGGCTTGCCATCTGGTTTGCTGGAACAATTCCATAAACAGCTCAAGCCCGTGGTTGAACCCACCAGTGTGCTGTCGCCCGATGAAGCCCAGCCTGTTTCAGCCCGACCTAATCAGGACCACCAGCTACCAGCCGATCCGTTATCCATTCAGTCGTCGGATGCCCGGCGTCAGGAAGCGGAAGGAGTTGGCTTACAAATCGTAAAGCGGCTTTGCGAACTGCTGGGTGCTAGCCTGGAAATTGAAAGTGTTTCGGGCCGGGGAACCCTATTCCGAATCAGAGTGCCGGTTCAGTCTTTGTTCTGACCAGTCGTACCGACATTGTTTCTGCCAGCAGCGTTGATCGCGGGCAGCGTCAATCGGGTGGCTAATAGAAGAAGCCGCCAATACCTGACCCCTAAGCCCATCAATCGCATTCGACCCATCCGGGAAACGCATGGCCAGAAGTTTGTGGAGTGGCATGAGCCACTGGTTTGCGTTGTGCTGTGTGCATTCGGGATTCATCCGAAAGAGCGTTTCGGCCTGTTGAACCGTTCCCTCATTGGCGGTTCTTTTTATCAATCCCTTTCCGGAAAATGCAGGTAGTGTAAGCAGAAAAGAAGATCAATACGCTCGACGCTTACGTAAAGACGCCAGTGGAGCGGTCATAAAGGACCATTGGGACTACAAAGGAAAAGTTTAACTCCTCTTCTTAACATCCATCAAATGAATGTAACACTGAAAGTCTGGCGGCAGAAAAACGCCAGCACACCCGGCAAACTAGTCGAATACAAACTGGCAGATATTGACCCCGACATGTCGTTTCTGGAAATGTTTGATGTTCTTAATGGGGAGTTGACACATAAAGGTGAACAACCCGTCACCTTCGATCACGACTGCCGCGAGGGCATTTGTGGCTCCTGCTCGATGTTTGTCAATGGCCGTCCACACGGACCACAGACGGGCGGTGCTGTTTGTCAGTTGTTTATGCGCAGCTTTCGGGACGGGGAAACCATTGTAGTAGAGCCCTGGCGGGCACGCGCTTTCCCAGTCATCAAGGATCTGTCGGTAGACCGGTCGGCCTTTGACCGGATTGTTCAGGCGGGGGGCTATATTTCGGTTAATACCGGTTCCGCACCCGATGCCAATGAAATTCTGATCGCCCGTCAAACTCAGGAATCAACGATGGATGCGGCCGCCTGCATTGCTTGCGGGGCCTGTGTAGCGGCCTGTAAGAATGCCTCCGCCATGCTGTTCGTGGGGGCTCAGGTGTCGCGGTTTGCCTTGTTGCCTCAGGGTCAGTCAGAACGTCGGGAACGGGCTGAACGCATGGTTGCCCAGATGGATTCGGAAGGCTTTGGTGCCTGTTCATTCACGGGGGCCTGTGCTGTGGAATGCCCGGCTTCAGTACCACTTGAAACCATCACCCGGCTAAATCGTGAGTATTTAGGTGCCAAGCTTATCTCCCCCGGAAACGACTCATAGTCAACCGGTCAGGATAGCGTACCTGTACGTTTGCTACTCACTTAGTTGTCCATAAACGCTGCTCTCGACCACCCTTCCAGTTGGATAGTCGAAAAAGGGCAACAGAAACAAGTTGCATTTCAGTTAAACCTTATTACGTTATGAAGCCAATTCCAACTAAAGTTCACGGTTTACTCGATTATACAACGGGTGCCTTGTTTATTGCTTCTCCCTGGCTGCTTGGCTTTGCCAGCAACGATGCTGCCCGGCGGGTGGCGGTCGGCACGGGTGTTGCTGTATTGGGCCTCTCCACACTGACCGACTATGAAGCCGGGTTAGCCAAACGAATTCCAATGGCTACGCACCTGACGGTCGATACAGTGAATGGTGTGCTGGTCGCTGCCTCCCCCTGGCTGTTTGGCTTTGCCAAACGCATCAGCTGGCCACACGTTACATTCGGATTACTTGAACTGGGTGCCGGTTTGTTAACGCAACGCCAGCCTGCCTACGAAAAGTAATAGGGATCATCCAAACGCGTGGTAGTTACTAAATGAGACTGGTAATGGGCTTCTTAGATGGAGCCTGTTCCGTCTCTTTTTCATGCCATACACAGTCGTTCAGCAACTGCCCGCTGTTTTAGATACAGTAGATGGGCCGAACCACCATGCAGGTTCGCGACTTGCCGTTGAGTTCCAGGAAAGGCAGCGATGCGGAATAGTTAGGCAAAGGGATGGGGTCATGAGTACCGGGATAAAATCAATCAGGCCACCCTGTCGGAGTGGCCTGATTGATTACGTTTCGTTGCTGCTGATACCCGGCAGAAACACACAGGGGTTTACATGGCTGTGTTGATCTGTTTAGCCACTTTCAGGTGTGTTTTCACAAGTGGATGGGCGGCTTTACCAATGCCTTTAAGGCTGGCGTCCGATGCAGTCGATTCAACCGTCGACATTACTTTGTCGAGCTTCTCATGGCCTTTAACCCCAGTCTCGTCCATATACATCTTGTCCAGCGATGCGCCTGAAGCGTTCTGTAATTTGCTCACCATAGCCTGCGTCTCTGCATCAGGGCCTGATGGCAGCGTAATGCCTTTGGCACTGGCGATCTCCTGTAGTTTTGCCGATAATCCTGTTTGTTCATCAACTTCGGCCTGCGCATATTGCCGCACTTCCGGGCTGGTAGCCTTTTGAACAGCTACCCGGCTCATTTCCAGCTGCATCGTACCGCCTTTGGCCACTTCCAGCATCAGGTTCTGGTCGGCGTTCGAGAGTTTGGCCGGGGTTGCCGGTACTGCACTCACGGCCGCAGCTCCTTTCTGATTCTGGCTGTCAAATTCAGCCTTTGTTTCTTTGCCAACCATGTTGGTCGTTCCCGCATTCATGCGTCCGCTGTTCTGCTGGGCAAACGTAGCACCAGTTGTCAATACGGCCATCATCAGACCCAGGGCAATTGAATTAGTTTTCATAACGTGTACCAATTTCTTTTGAATAAATGAATATGTGTATGATTGGTCTAACTGGCTGTCATATTCGTTTGTTTGTCAATAGCAGCCTTTTTCTTGGTACTGTTAGGGAACGAATCGCCTGGCCTTGCTCGGCCTTGCCGACGACAGCATCTGGCAGCAATTTCAGGTACGTATCCAGTTGAATTGGCCGGATATCCACAGGGGCGAATCAGCGGCAACAGCTTTGACAGAGCAGTACTCAGATGACTGAAAGGAGGAGGCCAGGTATTACGTTACTTCGAAAGCACTTTTAGGAATATGGGTGATGCGGCAGGCCAGATCACATTCACCCGAAGCGACAACGTAATAATCGTCCATCTCGACGATCCCGGTCGTGAACACCACATCCGATAGATAAAGCTGATCCTTGATAGGTTCAGTCAGCTCCGGAGCCGCTTCGAGTATCGGCCGGGTATCCTCTATATGCAGTATATGGCTTGGGTTGTTGGTGTCTAGTAAGGCCCAGAACGTGCGGTATATACCAACCAATCCCTTCAACTCAACACCGTGGTACAGCATCAGCCAGCCCCGGTCGGTCAGAATGGGTTGCGAACCACCTCCCAGTTTCATGGTAGAAGCCGACCCTTTCCGGGCCCGGATAAACGGTTCATCGACTGGTTTCCAGTGCAATCCGTCCGGCGATTGAGCTATGTTGATCGTTGGCCCCGCATAGTAGGGACTGGCTGGCCGGGTGGCAAAATACAAATCGCCCAGGGGCCGGGTAAGGGCAAAAAAACGTCCGTCGATTTTCCCGTCAAAAAAGACCATGTCCTTATTTTGATGGTCCAGGATGATGCCTTCAAGCGTGTAGGTAAGCCCATCGGCTGACGTATAAAGCGTTGTGGAATGCCGCTCGGAACTCACCGAACAGGTAGTCATGTAATAAGTATCCTCAACTTTGCTGATTCGGGCATCTTCAACCCCATATTCCTGATAGGTTCGCTGAGGAGCAATCAGTTTATCATAATGGATCTGAACGACGCTCGTGCCATCGGCAGTCAGCTCTACCGGTAGCAGCCACGACAATGAGGTTAGGGCCATTACTTTGTAGGGATGCCCCAGCAACTGAAACTTGCGGGGGTCAGCCGCATTGACGCTGTTGAGTGGATACGTATCAAGTTGATAACCTGCTTCGGCATCCCAGCGAATGGCATGAATCATCTCGCCAATGATTGGTTGACTAAGTGCTTCGGCCACCCGAATCATAATGAGTAAATTCCCATTGGGAAGGCGGGTCAGGCCCGGATTAAAGGCCCCCAGCACATAGGTATCTGCTACAATGGACTGCCGGAGGGGCGAATAACTCAGGTCGATGTCTTTGGGCGAAAAAATAAGTTTGTCAGTTAAAAAAGCCATGCCGGCACCAAGTAAATGAGTTGTAAATGGAAACACATTTATGCGAAAACTGCGTCAAAACGCTGTGACTGCTAGCCAAACATCACCTTTTTTGGTATGGTACTAATTTTCCCACCTTCTTTACGATGCTGATTTCTCCTGTTCGTTCAATACAGATCATCTGAATGCCGTCAAGGGTCTCTTTGTTTTCCTTAAGACGGATGGCTTCCAGTATGTCTTGTTCGCTGACGAGCATGGCGTTCATGTTAACCCGGTTGAATTGACCGTTTTCATAAAGCAATCTGACTTTCCCGCTCACAAAGTGGCCAATGACGGAGCTATGACTGGATGCGTAAGCCAGTAATCGGTGCAAAACGACCAGGATTATACTCGCTTCCAGCGTTCCGCTAAAAGAAGACGCTCCTGCAATACCTCGGCTCAGCGTCGCCCCCAGCAGAAGCGATATGACCGTATCAAAAGGGGATCGCAGGCCGAACGATCGCCGACCCGCCAGCCGAATCAGGGCAATCGTCAACAGGAAGGCGATTAGGGCGCGTGCGGCCATCTGCCCATCCGTTAAAGAGTCATCTTTGTGAAGTAGATCACCAAAAATTTCGTCTAGCATGAAACGATCAGATTTTCAGGTTTAGCTGCTAAAATCACCACCTGACAGAGCACATCGAGTGATGGATTTATGATAACGGATGGACTCAGGCATGGTTAAATCGAATTTGATACGAGTGAGGCAGCGGCCATCAACGTATTGGGAAAATTGTTCACCTAACTTATGCTGTGAGCACAGGCAATAAAAGGGGAAATAACACGACCGACATTCGGCAGTCCAATTGTTTCTGCGAACTTCGCGGCCGAATAGCCTACTCTCGACTTTATGATCCGTATCTTTCAGCAAGACGCTACCTCCGTCCGGAAAATTCGTGACATTGATTCCTTCTCCAACACGGAGCGTACCCTCTGGGTCGATCTGCAAAACCCCACACCTGCCGAGATAAAAAGTGTGGAGGAGAAATTCGATGTTGACTTTCTGAGCCAGCAGGAGCAACTGGAGATTGAAAGCAGTTCGCGCTACATTGAGGAGGATGATTTCCTGATCGCCAACTCCAACTTCCTGGTGCCCGATGCCGAGCAACGCTACATCAACGTACCCGTAAGTTTTCTGCTCAAAGACGATACGCTTTTCACTTACCGCAACGCCGATCTGAAGTCGTTTGCCGACACGGTCAAGCGCATTAAGTCGCGCCGGGCGTTGTTCAGCGATGGGGCCCAGATTCTGATTTCGATCTTTGAATCGCGGATTGATTACGACGCCGATTTGATTGAGTTGGTCTCCGGCGAAATCAAAGCCATCAACCGGCTGCTCGACCTCGACGCCAATCTGGATCGGGAGATGCTTCTCAATATCAACGATTATCAGGAATTGACAATGTTGATCCGGGAAAACGTGGTTGATAAACAGCGGGTTATAACGTCAATGATTCGCTCTGATGGCTGGTTCAACGACATTGAGCAGCAAAGGCTCCGAACGCTCATAAAAGACATTAACTCGCTTATTGAACATACAAACTTTATTTTTGAGCGACTGGAATTTCTACAAAATACGTACCTCGGTCTTATTGATCTGGAACAAAACCGGGTCGTTAAAATATTTACGGTGGTGTCGCTTGTCTTTCTGCCACCAACGCTTCTAGCCAGCATCTGGGGAATGAATTTCGATGAGATGCCCGAGGTGCACTGGAAATATGGCTATGTGTTCGCACTGGCGATGATGGTCTTGTCATCGGCCCTGACGGTCTGGATATTCCGACGTAAAAACTGGCTTTAGCCGACAAATAAATTTGTGGTGGTATAAGGGTAATTCCCTGGTTGATATAGAAATACAACGCCCGACTGAACAAATCAGTCGGGCGTTGTTTGTATAGAAATAAACAAAGTTTGTTTAATGGAACATTAAACGTTTGGGAGGCTGATGCATCTAACCTTCGAAGCGTTTCAAACGCGACAGAAAACAACCAAACGCCATGGGTATCCTGAAAACAATGCATATAGTTGGGGTGATAGCGGTACTCGCTTTAGCACCTAACATCACGCAGAAAGCTGTAGCTCAACCAGGAGTCAGCATTCCG
Organism: uncultured Spirosoma sp.; assembly: GCA_964244155.1. Classification (GTDB taxonomy): domain Bacteria; phylum Bacteroidota; class Bacteroidia; order Cytophagales; family Spirosomataceae; genus Spirosoma. Next base: position 20,113 of record CAXTJJ010000009.1, on the reverse strand, counting down.
GTTCAGACATTCTATAATGAGCTGGCTCCCTATGGACAATGGGTGCCAAGTCAGGCCTATGGTTCGGTTTGGCTGCCAAACGCGGGTCCTGATTTTCAGCCCTACGCTACTGATGGCCATTGGGTTGTCACTGAATTCGGTAACACCTGGGTCTCCGACTATCCCTGGGGGTGGGCACCGTTTCACTACGGCCGCTGGTACTTTGACAGTCAATACGGCTGGGCATGGGTGCCGGGTAGCGACTGGGGACCAGCCTGGGTATCGTGGCGGTCGGGTGGTGGGTATTATGGCTGGGCACCGCTGGGACCTGGTTATGACATAAACGTCAATATCAATATTCCAGCCCCTTACTGGACCTTTGTTCCGCAGATTTACATCACCAGCCCTTACCTGTATAGCTATCGGGTAGCGCGGCCTAGTGTGATCAATATCTACCAGAATACAACCTACATCAACAACATATACCGGTCGAACAACCGGGCATATGTGTACGGTCCGCCAAGAGGAGATATAGAGCGGATTACCCGACGTAGTGTACCTGTATATCGGATCGACCAGATGGACCGTCCGGGCCGTTCGGTAGTAGGCAATGGTTCTGTAGGTTTCTACCGGCCTGATGGTCAATCGTCGGGTTATGGACAGAATTATGGCCGTAATGATCGAAACGACAGATATGACCGCAACGACCGTTTCGACAACTCGCCCCGGCCAAATAATAACGCCCCTGGCCGTGGCTCCTATGGCGGCAATACGAATGCGCCCAACCGGGACTACACTGGCGGGAATAACAATTCCAATACGCCCGGACGGGATTACAACGGCAACCCAAACACTACACCCGGCCGTGAGTATAACGGTAGTCCAAGCCGGGGGGGCTACAATGGAAACTTTACTAATACCCCACCGACAGACCGAAGCGGGGGTGTAAACAACCCTGTGCCGAATCCTGGAAATACCGGCGCAACCCCTTCCAATCGGTTTGAGCCTGGCCGTGGGAGTTTCTCGCCTGGTAATACCCAACCCGGTGGAATGTCGAGAGGGGAAGCGCAACCGGGGGGCTTTCAACAACAGCCTAACCGGACATTTGAACGGGCAGATCGGCCGGGCTCAATAGGGGTGCCCAATACGCCAAGTGCTCCATCAGCACCCGGTGGACGCAGTGATGGTGGAAATTTCCAGCGGATGCCGGAAAGTCGGGGAGGCCAAAACCAGCAGCAACACCCGGCGGGGGGCGGTGATCGCCAGCGTGGACCTCGTTAGGCGACAACATTTTCTTTTATCAGGTTGCAAAGGCCATAAGAAGATTGATTCTCTTTATGGCCTTTGTGTTACGCTTTAAGCGGTACTTTTGCCGGGTATGCGTTATTTTATTGAATTGTCTTACCGCGGAACGGCCTACCATGGCTGGCAAACACAAGCCAATGGAGTCAGTGTGCAGATTACGCTCGAAGCGGCCCTGACGCAACGGCTGGGTAAACCCATTTATGTGATGGGAAGCGGCAGAACCGATGCAGGAGTTCATGCGAAGCAACAGTTTGCCCATTTTGATGTTGACGAGCCGCTTGATCTGACCGAAGCGTTTATTTATTCGATCAATTGTATCCTGCCGGAAGATATTGCCATTCATGCTATTTTTCCGGTTCAGCCGAACGACCACGCCCGCTTTTCGGCTAACTCCCGCTATTATCAATACTACGTTACGCGCCGGAAAAATGCCTTTCAAAGCAGCTTAACCTATCATTTTCGGCCACATCTGGATGTCGAGCGCATGAATGCAGCTTGCGCAATTCTCCTGCAACATACCAACTTTCAGAGTTTCAGTAAAGCGCGGGCAAATGTCACGCATTTTCACTGCACACTCGATTTTGCCTGCTGGCAACATACAAATGAAGACTGCCTGACGTTTCATATCAAAGCGAATCGTTTTCTGTGGGGCATGGTACGAACCATTGTTGGCACCATGCTCGAAATAGGGCAGGGGAGAATGAGCCTGGTTCAATTTGAGCAAATTATACAGGCACGCGACCGCACAGTGGCGGGGCGGGCCGCACCAGCCAATGGGTTATATTTGGTTGAAGTGGGCTATCCGGCTGAGGTGCTGGCACAAAGGCTCCCTTACCTTTTACCCGTTTGTCTTTAAATTATGTTAAATTCGACCTTTCACCGGTTGAATCCGTTATTTTTGTCTCAATAACACGAACCCACTAAATGGCTCGTAATAAAAAGAAAGTAGGTACGTATCCCAGTGGCATGATTTTATTCAGTCTGACACTGGCCTTATTTTTAATTGGTTTCTGTGGAATGCTGGCTATCCAGTCAAAGAAACTGGTAACATACATCCGCGAGAATTATGAAGTGCGGGCATTTCTGGATAAAGATCTGAGTACAAAGAAGAGTACCGCTCTGTTTTCGACCATTGCCGGGCAGCCTTACGTTCTGAAAGTCAACGGAGTGCCCCAGATAACACTAGTGACAAAAGATGAAGCGGCTAAAGAGTTTATTGCAGAGACAAAAGAGGATTTCTCGAAGTTTCTGGGCGAAAATCCATTGCATGACAGCTACCGTATCAAACTGAACGAAGGCTATTTTGAGGAAGCGAAACTGCAGGCAGTGAAGCAGAATCTGGACGAAACAGACGGTGTATT
>CAXTJJ010000009.1:0-17458 GCA_964244155.1 uncultured Spirosoma sp. | reverse complement strand
ATTTGAGGTAGTGTACCAGGAAAATCTGGTGGATAACATTAACCGGAACATCACGAAGATTTACGCTGTGATGTCGGCCTTTGCGTTGATTCTGTTGCTGATCATCGTGGTGCTCATGAACAACACCATCCGTCTGGCGCTTCACTCACAACGGTTGCTCATTCGGAGTATGCAGTTAGTGGGGGCCACCAATGGCTTTATAACACGTCCGTTTTTAGGGCGGGGTATGTGGCAGGGGTTTTTGGCGGGCGTTATCGCTGTTGGGTTACTCTGGGTGGGTTTACAGGTTGCGATTCGCAATCTGCCTGAACTGGGTGCCTTTCAGGATACCGAGAAAATGATAGTTCTGATGGCCGGTATTGTGGGTCTGGGTGTAGTCATTGGTTTCCTGAGTACATTTCAGGCTGTCAATCGGTATCTGGGACTGACATTGGATGAACTTTATTAGGTTTTATAACTTCTCAGTCGTTAATATGATTTTACCCTCTGTTTGACGAAAGCAAATAAAACCACAAGTCGATTTTAAGGTTACACAAAAAGCATAACTGACGAACGAAGATGGCAAAAGATAAACAGGCTGGTGCGCCAACATTAACGCGCGATCAACCGGCTCCGAAAATAGTGACGACGGCACCTGTACTGCCCAAACCGATTTCAACACGGTCATCCTTTGGTGAACCAACCCGCCGGGATACTGCGGCAGCTTTGCCGTTTGGCCGACAGAATTACACACTCATGCTGATCGGGATTGGTGTCATTCTGGCTGGATTCTTTATTATGAGCCTCGATAAAGAAGAGTTTGGCTTTGGCTTCCTTGGATTAACACTCGGTCCCCTGGTGGTGATGGCTGGTTTTGTGCTTGAATTCTTCGCCATCCTCGCCCGTCCCAAGGCTTAGATTAACGCAGTTATAAAGTTGTACAGTTATTAGTTATAAAGTTTTTTACTAGCAACTTTGTAACTAATAACTGTACAACTCTTTTTAATGGATCTCATTCACGCTATTGCGCTGGCTATTATTGAAGGACTGACCGAATTTTTGCCGGTTTCTTCAACGGGCCACATGATTATTTACTCTTCGTTAGTAGGTATTGCCGGAAATGAATTTACCAAACTTTACACGGTCGATGTGCAGTTTGGCTGTATTCTGTCGGTGCTGGTGATGTACCACCGTCGTTTTATGACAGATACCCGCACGGGTACGTTTGTGGTTCCCGGCTACCTGAAGTCACTGCCAGTTCGCATACAACCCCTGGCCGATTTCTACAGCAAAATCCTGATTGCCTTTCTTCCCGCTGCTGTCATCGGATTTCTACTGAACGACTTTATTGATTCGTTGCTCGAAAGCATCACTACTGTAGCCATCTCACTCCTGGTGGGAGGAATTATCCTTGTCTTTATCGACCGAATTATCAATCGGCAGCCGAAGGATGGCGATGTTACTATTCCCGATGCGCTGCGTATTGGCTTCTTTCAGTGTATTGCTATGGTTCCGGGTGTATCGCGGTCTGCGGCAACTATTATTGGTGGCGTATTCCAGGGACTTAGCCGCACACAGGCCGCTGAGTTCTCGTTCTTTTTGGCCGTGCCTACTATGGCGGCCGCTTCGGGCTACAAGCTTCTCAAAACCTACAAACTTCTCCAGCCTGCCGACTACCAGACGCTGCTTATCGGTAATGCCATTGCCTTTATTGTTGGCTTGCTGGCAATCCGGGCCTTTGTCGGTTTCCTGAATCGCTACGGCTTTAAAGTGTTTGGCTACTACCGCATTGCGCTTGGCTTGCTGTTACTGGGGCTGATGGCCGCAGGCGTGAAGTTGGACGTGCTGTGATTTTAGGTATCTGGCTTACGGTATTTGGTTTATGGTTTTCGGTGGCTGGCGCATGCATACTGGATGCGCCAGCCACCGAAAACCATAAACCAAATACCGTAAGCCAGATACTGTAAACGCCAAACCGTAAACCTAACAACTTGGAACAACAAAAAACAGATCCCGGTCAGGTCATTCTGATTGACAAGCCACTCACCTGGACGTCGTTCGACGTGGCCAACAAGCTGAAATACGGCTGTAAGTTCAAGAAAATTGGCCACGCCGGTACGCTTGACCCCCTGGCAACGGGCTTGCTTATTCTCTGCACCGGCAAGATGACCAAACAGATTGACCAGTACCAGGCGCAGGAAAAAGAATATACCGGTACGCTCGTGCTGGGTAAAACCACGCCTTCTGTCGATCTCGAAACTGCCATCGACGCAGAGTTTGATACAGCGGGTATTACATCCGAACAAATTCAGGAAGCCGCCAAACAACTAACGGGCGATATTTTGCAGGTGCCACCCATTTACTCGGCCATCCGGGTGAACGGCGAACGGCTCTACGAAAAAGCACGTCGGGGTGAAACGGCCGATGGCGTTGAAGGCGGTATTAAATCCCGCCAGGTGACGGTGTCGGTTTTTGAAGTAAATACCGACCGCTTTCCAGAAGTTGATTTTCGTATCGTGTGTTCAAAAGGGACCTATATTCGCAGTCTGGTACGCGATTTAGGTTTATTGCTCAACAATGGAGCTTACATGAGCCGCCTGCGACGGACGCGCATTGGCAATTTTCGGGTGGAAAATGCCGCCACCATTGAGCAGTTTATAGCCACGCATCGTGCTACGCTGACTGACCCTCTATCGACAAACGAATGATAATTTATAACGGCCTCGATGATATTCAACCCCTGCCAAACGCCGTTGTTACGAGCGGTACATTTGATGGAGTTCACCGCGGACATCAAACCATTCTAGCCCGTCTGACGGAAGTTGCCCAGGCGAGTGGGGGGGAGTCTGTGTTGATAACCTACTGGCCACACCCGCGCACAGTCGTGTCAAATGACAGTCAAAACCTGAAGCTGTTAACAACGCTGGATGAGAAAATTGAACTCCTCGATCAGGCGGGGGTCGATCATCTGGTCGTTATACCGTTTACCCGATCCTTCTCCGAACTGACTTCGGAAGAGTATATCCGACAAATTCTGATTGATAAAATCGGCACTAAAAAGCTGGTTATTGGGTATGACCATCGGTTTGGTCGTGATCGGGAAGGGGGGTTTGATTATATACAGGCCCATCAGAGTGAGTATGGGTTTGAGGTCGAGGAGATTCCCCGGCAGGATGTAGAAGCCGTTGGGGTGAGCTCATCAAAAATTCGGACGGCTTTGAACGAAGGCCATATTCACACGGCCAACCTGTTTCTGGGCCGATCGTATGGCTTAACCGGCACCATCGTAAAAGGGCGGCAACTGGGTCGTACTATCGGTTTTCCAACCGCTAATTTGCAGGTAGACGACCCGGCTAAACTTATTCCGGCCAACGGTGTCTATGCTGTTGAGGTTGATTATGGCGGACAAACGTTTGGTGGTATGCTGAATATTGGTTTTCGACCCACTGTTTCGGGAACGCACCAAACGATTGAAACCTACATCTTCGATTTCGACAAAGACATTTATGGAGAACACATGACACTTCGCTTCAGGGAGTTTCTGCGCCCGGAGCAAAAATTCGAGGGCTTACCTGCCCTGGTTGCACAGTTGAAACTCGATGAGGAGTCGGCACGAAAGGTGCTTGGTAGATAAGTGGAGTAAAGAAATAGTTGATCCCCGTTGACGCTTGGTAAAGCCAAGCGTTAACGGGGATCGGCATTGTTACCTTGCACCGGGTTTAAACCCGGTGCAAGGCTATATAAAATTACAACCCAATAGCCAGCCCCGCTACATAGCCCGTTGTCCAGGCACTCTGGAAGTTGAATCCGCCCGTGATGCCGTCAACATCCAGTACTTCACCAGCGAAGAACAAGCCTGGATGGTCTTTACTCTCGAGCGTTTTTGGATTCAGGCTACCAAACGAAATGCCTCCGCAGGTCACAAATTCATCTTTAAAGGTGCTCTTACCAACAACCTGAAACTGGCTGTTCGTTAGCCGTTCTGCAAGTCGGTTGAGAGGTTTTGCGGGTAAATCGGCCCAGCGCTGCGTTTCGGAAATACCCGATTCGGCAGCAAACGCTTGCCAAAGACGGGAGGGAAGACCGAACGGATTCTGGGATACGACCTGTTTGCGCCCGTTTTGTTGCCGGAAATTCTGTAACGTGTTCCGTAATTCGTTGTCGTTCAGCGTTGGTGTCCAGTTGATCCGAAGCGTAAACCGATAATCGACGTTGGCAAGGTCACGGGCAGCCCAGGCCGACAACCGCAACACGGCAGGACCGCTAAATCCCCAGTGAGTGATCAGTACGGGCCCGCGTTGCTCCTGCTTTGTACCTATAATCGAGACCTTGGCATCCGGCACCGCAACGCCTGCCAATGGTAACAGCGGGTTATCAGGCACGTTGAAAGTAAACAGCGAAGGTACCGGCGACATGAGCGGTTCGCTTTGCTCAGGAAGCCAGTCATAGCCGTCTACTTTAGGAAAACCACCCGTCGCAATCAGCACCCGGTCGGCCTCAACAACCTCGTTGGTGAGTAAGTACAACTGCCAGCGACCCTGCTCCGTGCGCATGAGCGAACTAACACCACAACTGGTTCGTATGCCAACCCCCACTTTACGAGCGGTCTGGAACAGGCAGTCCATAATGGTGGCCGATGTGTTTGTGCTCGGAAACATGCGCCCATCGGGTTCTGTTTTCAGGTGTACTCCCCGTTTTTCGAACCAGGCAACGGTTGCCGTTGTATCGAACACATCCAACAAAGGACGCAACGGCTTCTCGCCACGCGGGTAGTTCTTCACCAACAGCCGATTGTCGAAACAGGCATGGGTAACATTGCAGCGTCCCCCGCCCGAAATACGGACTTTGTTCAGTACTGTACGGGTTTTCTCAAGAATAGTGACGGTGGCTTCCGGAAAGGTTTCGGCGGCTGTGATGGCTCCAAAGAAACCAGACGCGCCACCCCCAATAACGATAATATTCAACGACGACATAGAGTTTTAACAGCGGTTTACGGTTTACGGTTCATGGTTTTTGGCTGACTGATTGGTGAAGTAACCATAACCCTAAACCTAAAACCGTAAACCGTTCGTAACTTTACCCTTATGTTTTTCAGACCTCGCTTTTCAACAAAAAAATATGCTCGCCGGGGCTTTCGGCTGCGTGGCAATACACTCGTGTTGCTGTTCGTATTTTTCCTGATCGGATTGTTTCTGCACTACGGCGGTCGAACCCAGCCTGTCGTGGCTTTCTGGAATGACTTTCGGGAAATGATTGGACTGCGCCATTCCCGTTCCGATACCAGGGAAGACAACCCCTACAAAGCCCCCGAACCCACTGAGCCGGATGTGGCGACGGATGATCGGCAGAGTGGAGGATCACGATCCGATGAAAGTGAAGCGAGTGATACAAAAACAAATTCACCTTCGGCGGCCTCGTCGGGTAATGCACGTTTCGACTTCGAGAAGCTTGTTGATTTTATTCTTCCTGCCGTTAAATCCGGCGATGACATTGTCCGGCATGAGGGCTACACCCTCCGCTACCGAGACCAGTACAAAGATGCCGACTGGGTTGCCTATCCGCTGCTGGCTTATGAAACATCGGGCGATGCTGATCGTAAATACGAGCAGTTTAAACCCGACCCAGCCGTTGATAATGGCACTGCGCTACCCTCCGATTACACCCGTTCGGGTTATGACCGGGGGCACCTGGCCCCAGCGGGCGATTTTAAGTTCTCGCAACGAATTATGAAGGAAACGTTCTTCATGAGCAACATTACGCCCCAGGCTCCCGATTTCAATCGGGGCATCTGGAAGGAACTTGAAGAACTGGTGCGAAGCTGGGCTATACGCGACAAAGGGGTTTATGTAATAACCGGTGCCGTCCTGAAGTCTGGTTTGCCTACCATAGGCAAGGCCAATGAAGTGAGCGTACCTGAGAAATTTTATAAGGTGATTCTGTATTGCAATAAACCCGAAATCAGAATGATCGGGTTTTTGCTGGACAACGAAGCCTCGAACGCTTCACTCCAACAGTTCGTCGTGCCAGTTGACCGAATCGAACAATTGACAGGTATTGACTTCTTTCCTAAAATACCCGACGACTTGGAGCGAAAATTGGAAAGCAAAAGCCGCGACGAAATGATTGCCGACTGGTTTTCTAATTAACGGCGATTTTTAGGTATGGCGTATCGTGGGTAGAAACCCGCGTTTTAGGGCAAACGAACGGTGGTGCCATCCGCGATGCGCCATACTTAAAACAGTCTTTCTAAGGATTGGGAGAAATCATCATTGGCGTTTTCCCATCCGTAATAATAATTTTTGCATTAGAGGATGTAGCTAATTGCCTGAACGCTTCGATAGTTTTGTATTCGATAAGCTGTTTGTTAAGTCCTTCGGAAATAATTTTTTGCGAGTCGGATATTCCTTTTGCCTCAATCACCTTACGGTCTGCCTCTTTACGCTCTTTCATCAATACAAATTCCATTTGTTGGGCCTGTTGCTCGGCTTCGAGCTTCTGCTCAATGGATTGCGCAAGTCCTTTGGGTAGCTGGATGCTTTTCGTGAGCACACTTTCGACCACAATACCCCGCTTTTCCAGTACCGTGTGCATTTCGGCTGCAATCTCTTTTTCGATCTCTTCCCGCTGACCTGTATACATATCTTTGGCAAAGTACCGGGCGCAAACGTCAGCTGCTGCCGATCGAAAGATACTCACTATCACGACGTTTTCGTAGCGGTCGCCAATTGTGGAGAGAACGTCAGGTGCTTTTTCGGGCAGAACGCGATAGAGTACAGCCATCTCCGCCGTTATATTCAGTCCTTCTTTAGACGGAATATTTTCGAGTGCCAGCGGCAGGTTGATCGTGCGGGTAGGTACTTTGATAATCGTCGTCGTAAACGGATTGTAGGTATGCACGCCCGAACCACGTACAACAGGGTCCAGCTTTCCCAACCGGCGCTTGACACCAACTTCGCCCTGCCGGATGGTTGTGCAACTGCCCAAGGATAAGGCAAGCAGGCAATACAAATAGTGTGAATGCTTTTTCATGGTAGTAAACGAAATCGCTAAATGTTTCGCTAACTACCACCTTTCTTATTAAACCCTGATTGAAAAGGAGTTAAGTTGTAGTTAAAGTTATGTGGTCGGTAATAACGGGTAATAGTCAAGCAATCATGTTCTATATCAGAAAATAAAGGGGTTCGAATTAATTCTGTATATAATGTAGATTTTCCTGCTCCGTTGGGGCCAGCGAATACATGCAAAGTTGAGATGTTACTCAAAGAGCTAAAGGTGCGGGTTTATGTAATGCCTGAAGGCGAATAATTTTATCAGCTATAGCATCATAACGTACCTCATATAATTCTCCTGTAGCCGGCCATTCTTCAACATAACACCCTTCTTCATCAATGTAATGAATGGCTGTATTCGTATCGCGAGCTTCTTCCGTAACATTGTCTCGGAACTGTTGCTTAAATTCTTTAGAATTTAGTAGTGTACGAATACTAATAAATTCGTCCATCTCAGTCGTATTGATGTGGCTAATTTAAGAATAAAATATTACAAATAATTCTCACGTCTTTTGCTTCTTTTTCTTGGCCGCAGGGAAGAGGATATTGTTGAGAATCAGACGGTAACCAGCCGAATTTGGGTGCAGATTAAGATCCGTAGGCTCCTCGCCGATCTCGTGCCGATAGTCTTCGGGATCGTGCCCGCCATAGAAGGTGAAGAAGCCCCGGCCATAGGGCGCGTGAATGTAACGAGCCTCGCCCGCCGAGCGATTCTCGGCCAGAATGACCACCTCCGGTTTAATGTAGTTCTTCTTGAACGCTGTTGTCTGCCCCATAAATCCTTTAATGACATTGGCATGGTTCTGCGTCAGCATCGTTGGGATTGGATCGTACTTAGCCGAGAACTGAAACAGCGTAAAATAGTCGTTATGCTCGCTCAGACCACGCTCTTCGGGCTGGTTGTCGATATTGGAAAACTCGATCAGGTAGGGGTTCGTATAAACCTGAAAGTTGCGAAAAGCGAGCGTCTGGCTATAATCCAGCTTGTTATTGGCGTTTGGGTCGGCGGGGTCGCCATCGTAAAAGGAATCGACGATATCGGTATTGTGGGCGGCCAGCGCGATGTCGTAAGTATCGGTAGCATTGCACATGGCGAAGAGATAGCCGCCACCCAGCACGAAGTCACGAATTTTTTGCGATACGGCCAGTTTCAACTGAGGTACTTTCGTGAAGCCAAACTTTCGGGTAATACTTTCAGCTTCATTCTTCTGAGCAATGTACCAGGGCTGATCTTTAAAGTGGAAGAACTTCCCGTACTGTCCTGTAAAATCCTCATGGTGAAGGTGTAACCAGTCGTATTCGGGCAGTTTGCCGTTCATCACTTCTTCGTCGAAGACAACATCGTAGGGGATTTCCGCATACGTCATGACCATCGTCACGGCATCATCCCAGGGTTGTTTTGTTTTAGGCGAATAGACGGCTACCTTCGGAGGTTTTTGCAGTTTTACGGCATCCATATTGGCATCCGCTGCCGTTACTTCGGTCATGATCTGAGCCGATTGGGCATCAGAGATAACCTCATAACTCACCCCCCGAATCACCATCTCGTTAATAAACGACTGGCTTTGGGGCATCATAAACGAGCCACCCCGGTAATTGAGCAGCCAGTCGATTTCCGTATCATGGGTTTTTAGTACCCAATAGGCAATACCATACGCTTTCAAGTGATTCTTCTGGGTGTCATCCATGGGAATCAGTATCTTAGAGGCCCACACCTGACCCGTCAGCGTGAGAATTAGTATAAGCGGTAGCAGCAGGCGTTTCATTGGTTTCCCCGATAAAAAAGCATGTGGTAGTTTTGTCATAACGAAAGATAGGCAAATATTGTGCGAGAAATTAATTGTGAATGAGAGAATGAGTGAATTAATGAATGGCTGGAGCGTACCGCATTCACTCATTCACTCATTCCCAATTCGCTCATTCGATAGATGAACTTACTAGAAAATATCCGCGAAGGACTACGTTCCATTGCGAGTAATCGCCTTCGCACCATTCTGACCTCACTCATTATCGCTATCGGCATTACATCGCTGGTGGGTATACTGACAGCTATTGAGGGAATACAGAGTTCAGTCGACAGTAGCTTTGCTGGTTTAGGGGCTAACACATTCAGCATCGTAGCCCGGCAGGATGCATACCGGCGGGGCGGGCGTGTGCAGAAGCAGGACGAACCCATTGATTACTTCGACGCCGTTAACTTCAAACGCCGGTTTCCTTATGGAGCTACAATTTCAGTCTCAACAGTTGTGTCGCAGGCGGCTCAGGCGAAATTCGGTTCCAAAAAAACGAATCCGAACGTACAACTGATTGGCAGCGAAGATTCCTTTCTGGCTGTAAAAGGTTTTACGATTCAAAGCGGTCGGAATTTTACACAGAATGATTTGAACCAGGCCGTCAACGTCGCAATCATTGGTATTGAGGTGGCGAATACCCTTTTTGAGAAAAAGTTAAACCCACTCAATCAGGTCATTCGTGTGTCGGGTACTCAATATAAAATTATTGGTGTATTGGATAAAAAAGGCGGCTTCTCGGGAGGTGGTGACGACCGGCTCATTCTGATTCCGCTTGATAATGCCCGGGCGCTGGCCGGAACCCAAAAACTATCATTCGATATCACGGCTTCGGTACCAACTGTATCGGACCAGGACGAAGCCGTTGATGAAGCGCGGGGCGTTATGCGACTGGTCCGGCGTGACCAGCTCGGTCAACTCGATTCTTTTGAGATCGAACGAGCCGATGATCTGGCGAAAGAAACAGCAAATATTACGGGCTATCTCCGCATTGGCGGCTTCGGCATTGGGTTCATTACTTTGCTGGGAGCAGCCATTGCCTTGCTGAACATCATGCTCGTCTCGGTTACAGAACGAACCCGCGAAATAGGCATCCGTAAATCGCTCGGAGCAACGCCCAAGCGTATTCGTGAACAGTTTCTTATAGAGGCCATTGTTATCTGTATTCTCGGTGGTCTGGGCGGAGTGCTTTTAGGTTTGGGCATTGGTAATCTGATTTCGGGTATTGTCAGTCAGGGTAAGGGCGGTTTCGTCGTGCCTTGGGCCTGGATGGGCCTGGGTATTGTAGTCTGCGTGACGGTAGGCTTGTTTGCAGGTATTTATCCCGCCGTTCGGGCGTCAAAACTCGATCCCATCGAAGCCTTGCGGTATGAATAAAGCCAAAGAGCAAAAGAAAATCGATAAATTTTCAATCGTCTCTTTCTCCTTTGGCTAGTTATTCCTAGTTTTGCACCCACGTTTGACAAACGCATCACGCTTAGGCGTGACGATTCTGTCGCCGGGATGGCGGAATCGGTAGACGCGATGGTCTCAAACACCATTGTCTGCAAGGACATGCCGGTTCGAGTCCGGCTCCCGGTACAAATTAAGCCCTTAACTAACTACTAAATAGTCAGTTGAGGGCTTTTCATTTGAATTGTATACATCGGCGGAATTGCTTTTGTGACGTATACCTGTAGATGTCTTATAGCTGGTTCACCTTAAAGTTACGGCCAGCAGGCCGATCACGTTGTCTTTCATGGATTTCTTGATAAAAGCGTCCGTCCTTTGTCGCTGTGTTTACTTACCGCCTTGTTGCTATAGCCTGCGTCAAAATCTACCGCCCCGCTTCGGCTTCTGATTTGCCAACGTTTGTTTCGATCAGGGCCATCGCCTGCTGCAACTGGGGTCCCGTCAGGCCCAGATGCAAACAGATACCCAGGTGGCTTTGCAACATGGGCTCAGCACCCCCGATACTGGTTTATACCGAAATGGTTGTCAGTTCCCGGTCGGTATAGCTGAGCACATCCCGCTCGAACAGGTCAGCGAACAGATGCTCTTTCAGAAACACGTCGATCTCCGGGCTAAACGCCGAGTACCCTCGCTTCGGTCCGGTTTCTGGCTGGCTACTCAACTGTTCGAGTACTTTTTTGCCCCGCTCATCCCAAAGTGTTTTACTTTGCCTTCCTGGATCAGTTCTTTGACCGTTCCGGCAACATCTTCCATCGGTACATTGGGGTCTACACGGTGCTGATAAAACAAATCAATCCGGTCGGTTCGTAATCGTTTCAGGGCTTCTTCGGCCAACCGGCGTATTCGTTCGGGGCGGCTATCTTGACCTTTGGTGGAATCGCCATTCTGGAACCCAAATTTAGTGGCAATCACCACACGGTTCCGGAAGGGCTGTACCGCTTCACCCACCAATTCTTCATTGGCAAACGGACCCTAAGCCTCTGCTGTATTGAAGAAAGTAACGCCCATATCGAAGGCGGCACGAATTAAGTCAATAGCATCCTGCTTGTCGGTTGCCGGGCCGTAGCCATAGCTTAAGCCCATGCAGCCTAAGCCCAATGCGGACACCTGTAGGCCACTAGTTCCTAATGATCTTGTTTCCATTAAAGTTGATTTATTTCAACAGGTTAATCGTACGCAACCACTTCTGTACAGCAGTTTCAGCTTCGTTGGCTTTATCGCCCGTAATAACCAGCAATTGACCGTCTCGTTCCGAGCCACCCAGGGTGGTAAAGCCTTCCAGTACGGTGCTGTTCGGGCATAGTTCTTTGACGGTCTGGAACGTACTGCCAATGCCATATCCGCCATTGCTATTGAACGGAATGACTGTTTTCCCTTTTAGATCATATTGACGCAAAAAACTTTTCATGGGTGGCGGTAACTGCATGTCCCAAGTGGGGAAACCGACGAACACTATGTCGTATTGCTGAATGTTGTCAATTTTCGTTTTTAACGGGGGCAGAAAACCGGTTTCGTTTTCCTTCACGACCTGCTCCACCGTAGCGCGGTAATTTTCGGGATAAGGGGTTGCCAATTCAAGGGCTACAAGTTTTCCTCCTAACTGCTTATGAATAATTTCTGCCATTGCCTTTGTATTGTTGGTACGCGACAAATACACAACCAGGATCTTGGCTGGGTCAACACTCGTTTTCAGGGAAGATGTCATACCAGCCGTTGGGGAAGTTGTACAAGCTCCAATCAATAGAAAAAGTACCAGTATCAGGTGCGTCATCCATGCGGTTCTGTTCATCTGTTTTCGATGGTGATTTATGATCAGGGCAGATTTGATTGTTAAAAGAAGTCGCTTGTCACTCAACAGGCCACCTCGAAAGGCCCGTAAGCTTCGGCGGCATCGAATAGGGTAACCCATCGTGCACATCCGCTTTCCGGTATCAAATACTGCCGGTTTTGATAATATCGAGTTCTTCGTCCTTTTTCCAGGTGCCGCTCATATGGACAAACTTTGACTTATCGTCGAATAGCTGTGCCAGTTTGTCCACATTCTTGTCAGACATCCATTGCCATTTATCCTTCGAGAGTGCAATGATTTCCTGTTCTGAATTCGGTGTTGCCTGCGCGCATGCCGATTGGGCACTTAGCAGCGTAAAACAAAACCCCAGAATGGATAGGGCCAGGAAGGATTTTACCGCGGTTGGTCGTTGCATAAATTTATCGGTTAGGGGGTTATTTTTTGGATGTGTATTCTGCGTCGGTCACCCGTTGCAACCAGACTGTTTTTCCTTTTGCCGGACTGGTGGCCAGGTACGTCACGCCGGTGGTCGGGGTGGCTCCGTGCCAATGCTCCACACCCGGTTGACATTTTACGATCTCCCCTTTATGGAGGGTTTGCCGGGGCTTACCCCGCTCCTGATAGTAACCTTCTCCATCGGTAAAAAGAAGAATTTGGCCACCCGGATGCGAATGCCAGTCGAGCCGGGCACCGGGGGCGAAAACGGCCTGTGCAATGCTGAATGCGAAGGTGCTGTCAGGGCCGCTTACCTCACTTAGCCAGACCTCGCCCACGTGGGTTTTGGTGGTGGCTAGTGCCCCTTTAGGGAAGATTGGTGCATTTTGTGCCATTGTCCGGGTCGAGAGTGCAGCTACGGCTATACACAAGAAAAATCTATTGATATGCATCATTTTCATTATCAGCGTGAATTTGTTAATTCAGTTTCCGCTCACCCAGCCATTTAACCATAGCCGGATCGCGGTGATCAAAGAAGAGACTTGCCTTGGTGTCCAGGCTTTTGATGGCTTCCATGTCGTCGGCACTTAGCTCAAAATCGAGGCTATTGAAATTCTCTTCCATCCGTTCCTTCCGAACGGATTTGGGAATGGCCACCACACCCCGCTGGGTCAGCCAGCGCAGCACAACCTGCGCAACTGATTTGTTATACTTCGCCCCAATGGAGCCTAACAACTCATTCTTGAAGAGGTCGTTCTTGCCTTCAGCGAAGGGTCCCCACGACTCAATCTGCACCTTGTTGTCGACCATGAACTGCTGGGTGTCGATCTGTTGATGAAATGGATGGGTTTCCACCTGATTGACTGCTGGTATTATTTCGTTGTGAACGATCAGGTCAATTAATCTGTCCGGTTGGAAGTTGCTGACGCCAATGGCCCGAACTCTACCCGATTTGTAGATTTCCTCCATCGCCCGCCATTCACCGTATACGTCGCCCATTGGCTGATGAATCAGATACAGGTCCAGATAGTCCAGCTGCAGTTTTTTCATGGAGTCTTCGAAGGCTTTCTTCGTGCCTTCGTAGCCATCCGACTGAATCCAAAGCTTGGTGGTGATAAATAAGTCTTCCCGGGGTACCGCACTTTTTTTAATGACCTGTCCAACAGCCTCCTCATTGCCATACGAAGCCGCTGTGTCAATTAACCGATAGCCGGTGGCAATGGCATCCAGAACGCTTCGTTCACACTCGGCTGGGTCAGGGACCTGGAAAACCCCAAATCCCAGGATGGGCATTTGTACCCCATTGTTCAATACTACTTGTTGCATGGGTATTTTACGTTTACAGGGCAAAGGTCTCCTCATTTCTTCGCCCAAATGGTATACAGATTACAGGCATTACTACCATTATTACTGATTAAAGTTTACTCATCAGGTAGGTTGGTAAGAAAGGGATAATTTTGACATAGATAAACCAACCGTGCGATGGATACCCTGCGACGATTCGAGACAATTGCCGATTACAATGTCTTTAATAACAATGAGACCCTTCACCCGCTGGTCAGTGTTGTGGATCTGTCCAGGGCCGATCCACGACAAGGCTCCCGGATGTATTTTGGCTTCTATACGATCTTCTTGAAAGATGTCAAATGCGGTGATATGGTCTATGGCCGACATACCTACGATTACCAGGAAGGAACGTTGGTTTTTATGGCGCCGGGACAGGTGGCCGGTGTAAACAGTAATGGAGAAACCTACCAGCCCAAAGGATATGCACTGGTCTTTCATCCTGATCTGATTCATGGTACAGCCATGGGACGACATATTCAGGAGTATAGCTTTTTTGGTTACCAATCCTACGAAGCACTGCACTTATCGAATCGGGAACGGCAGATTGTACTGGATTGCTTTTCTAAAATCGAATACGAACTGGACCGTGCCATTGACAAGCATAGCAAAAAGCTGATCGTCGCGACAATTGAACTCTTTCTGGGGTATTGCACCCGGTTTTATGACCGCCAGTTTATTACCCGTGAAACGGCCCATAAAGGCACTCTGGAACGCTTCGAAACCTTATTGAACGAGTATTTTCAGACCGACAAACCACAGACAATCGGCTTGCCTTCCGTGACCTACTGTGCAGGGGAATTGAATTTGTCGGCCAATTATTTTGGTGACCTGATTAAGAAGGAAACGGGCAAAACAGCGCAGGAGTACATTCAGGCGAAAGTGATTGACCTGGCCAAAGAACGCATATTTGACCAAAACAAATCGGTGAGTCAAATTGCCTATGAGTTGGGCTTTAAGTATCCCCAACACTTTATCCGTTTGTTTAAGCAACGGGTGGGACAATCACCCAATGAGTACCGGATGCTCCACTACAATTAATCGTCCAATTCAGACGGGAGGCAATCTGCCAGTTTTTACGATCTGTCAAACGCGATCAGCCGAATACGGGAACCAATAACCTAGCTTAAGTTTATTTCTTAAGCTAGGTTATCCATCAGGCTGCCGCGACGCAGGACGGCACCTTCTTGTACAATCGACCTGTCTATTTCGGTTTGATCAGGGGCATAACCTCTTTACCAATCAGTTCAATGGCGTTCATCAACTGCGAGTGGGTGAGGCCTGCGTTGTCCATTTGAAAGGTAAACCGGTCAACACCTCCCAGGGCTTCACTGTGCCGCATCAGTTTTTCGGCTACCTGTTCAGGGCCGCCAACCACTAATACGCCCTCGGGACCCATCAGCGAATCGAACTGAGCCTTTGTGACGGGTGGCCAGCCGCGTTCACGGCCCAGCTTCGTCCATAATTCAGCGTAACCGGGATAATACTCAGCAACTGCCTGCTCAGTGGAACTCGCAACATAGCCCGGTGAATGCAAACCAACGGTTAATTGGTCAGGCGTGAATCCGGCTTTTCGACCGGCTTCCCGGTATAGGTCAACCAACGGACGGAATCGGGCTGTATAGCCGCCGATTATAGCCACCATCAACGGAAGGCCCAGCCTGCCCGCCCGAACAAATGATTCAGGGGTACCGCCCACGCCCAGCCATACGGGCAGTTTGCTTTGCACAGACCTCGGATAGACCGGCAGGTTCTGGAGGGCAGGACGGAATTTCCCGGACCAGGTAACAAACTCTTTATCCCGTATTTTCAGCAGTAAATCCAGCTTTTCCTGAAACAGAGCATCATAGTCGTTCAGATTAAACCCGAATAGCGGATAGGCTTCCACGGATGAACCGCGCCCCACCACGAGTTCGGCCCGTCCTTTGGAAACCAGGTCTAAGGTGGCAAAATTCTGGTAAACCCGCACGGGATCGGCGGTGCTCAGCACGCTTACGGCGCTCGTCAGACGGATACGTTTTGTCCGCCCGGCGGCAGCGGCCAGGATCACCGCCGTTGCCGAATCCAGAAATTCTTTTTTATGATGCTCACCGATGCCAAATACATCGAGGCCAACCTGGTCGGCAAAAACAATGCGCTCCAGTAATTGCTCCATCGCGTCCACGCTACTAAGCGTCTGAGAGCCATACATGGCAGACGCGAAACTATCTATTCCTATTTCCATGCTACTATCTTATTGGTCAGGCCACCAACAGAGCCTGAGATTTATGGCTGGTCGTACTACACGGCAAGCTACAAAGTAAAGCCAAGTCGGCCTCTTAGCGTTCCCCGCTTTGGTTGACTACTGACGAAAGACTTAATTCCGGGATAGTACCGAGTCTGCGGGAAGTTTACTCCATTTATAATCAGTCTCTTTGGGGATGAGAGCGACTTCATATTTTATATTCCATTCCTTTATCTGTTCTAAAATCGGTAAAAAAGCCAGGCCTTTTTCTGACAACTTATAGTCTACCCGTGGCGGTAGTTCCTTATAGGCCAATCGTTCCAATAAGCCGTCTTCTTCCAGTTCTTTTAA
Organism: uncultured Spirosoma sp.; assembly: GCA_964244155.1. Taxonomy (GTDB): domain Bacteria; phylum Bacteroidota; class Bacteroidia; order Cytophagales; family Spirosomataceae; genus Spirosoma. The sequence continues at coordinate 1,045 of CAXTJJ010000009.1, read as the reverse complement.
CTGTTCGGTCAGTACTTTCCTTGAAATGTGGGGTATGATGGCATCTAACTGACCAAAACGCATGGTACGGGTGCCAATGACATTGATAATGATCGGCTTCCATTTATTACCAATCGTGCCAATAGCTCGGGTAAAGGGGCAATTCGAGTTGCAAAAGCGGTCGTCTCTCATACTTAAAATTTGTAGTTACCCAATAGTAACCAGAATAAACTATTATAGTTTCAAAGATAAACTATCGATGGTTCCTTTGCGAAACGAATTTAATATCAGTTAAAAATGAATAAGTTAACAGGCAAAGTTGCCGTCATTACAGGGGGGAACAGTGGCATTGGCTTCGGCATTGCCCAGGCGTTTAAACAGGAAGGGGCGGTAGGTGCTATTGTCGGTAGAAATCAGGAAACGTTGGGTGGTGCTGCGGTTCAGCTTGGCGATACGTTTATTGCCCTAAATGCTGATGTAACGAATGTTGCCGACCTGGAACGAGTGTTTAAAGAAACAGCTGAAAGGTTTGGTAAAATAGACGTGGTTGTCGCCAATGCCGGTGGTGGAACGATTGGAACGGTGGCAGATACCGCCGAAGCCGACTATGACAAGGCAATGGATCTCAACCTGAAGAGTGTCTACTTCACGGTTCAAAAAGCCCTGCCTTATATGAATGAGGGTGGTTCGATTATTCTGATCGGATCAAATGCCGCCCATCGGGCCTATTCGTCTTTTACGCTGTATGGCGCTGCCAAAGCGGCTGTAATCTTTTTAGCAAAAGGATTGTCAAGTGACCTTTTAGATCGGAAAATCAGAGTCAATGTCATAACACCCGGTACAACCGATACACCGGCCTTTGACAAGTTTGTTCCCGCCGAACAAATCGAAGCGGTAAAAGAACACTATGCTGGTGTAATGCCGATAGGCCGGATCGGGAAACCCGCTGACATTGGTAAAACGGCGGTGTTCCTGGCCTCCGATGATTCTTCGTTTATGCTGGGTGCTGAACTCCTGGTTGATGGGGGTATGACCTATCTGGCTAAGTAATCGACCCCACGCTGGC